>DASWBC010000042.1:0-2660 GCA_036390815.1 Gemmatimonadaceae bacterium | reverse complement strand
GTACTGCGGCAGCGCTCCATCGATTCATTCAACGGCGAGCTCCAGCGATGCGCTGCTCTCAAGCTCAAGTTTCTGGTGTCGCATCCCGGAAACTTCATGGATGAAAGGTCGAGCGGGCTTGACCGCAACGCCGAGGCAATCGGAATCGCCCTCGAGCGCGCACCGGGAGCAACAATGCTCCTGATGGAAATGACCGCCGGCGCCGGAACAGTGCTGGGCTCCAGCTTCGAGGAGATGGCGACGCTGATCGAGATGATCCCGCTACCCTACCGAAAGCGCGTCGGCGTGTGCGTCGATACCGCGCACATTTTCGCGGCCGGCTACGACCTCGTGAACGATTACGAAGGCGTCTGGGATCGTTTCGACAACGTAATCGGGAGATCGCGCCTTCGTCTCATGCACCTCAATGATTCGAAGGTCCCGCTGGGATCGCGCAAGGATCGTCACGAGCTGATCGGCGAAGGCGCGATTGGCGAGGAACCGTTCCGGCGAATCATGAACGACCCTCGCCTTGCGAGCGTTGGGAAGATCATCGAAACGCCGAAGCTCGACGATGCCGAGGCGACGGATCGCAGAATGCTCGAACGGCTGAGGGGGTACGTCGATTGACACAACAACTGAAAAGAACGGGGTGGGAGGTGTCAGAGGCGTAGGTGTCAGGTGTCAGGTCACGACGCCCAGACTTGCCTCTGTGGCATTCGAGGCACAGGCAGTTGGTTGTGCCCTGATCCCGCATAAAAAGTCCGGGCGTAGTGACCTGTAACCTGGGATCTATGCATCTCTGACACCTCCTACCACGTTCAGTTGCAGTTGTATCTCTTTCCTCCGCGATCGCTCATAAGAGCGTCCCATGAAGCACGAGGAACGCAACCGAGAAGTAGATCACGAGTCCGGTGACGTCCACAAGTGTCGCGACAAACGGGGCCGATGCGCTGGCGGGATCGAAGCCGATTCGTTTCAATAGAAACGGAAGCATCGATCCAGCCAGGGATCCGAAGGCGACGATTCCGACGAGCGCGAACCCGACGGCCACGGCCAGCGGCAAGTAGTACGGTCCGTAACTGAAGATGTGCAGATTCTGCCAAAGCACGATTCGGGTGAACCCGATCACGCCAAGGATGGAGCCCAGCACCAGTCCAGTGGGCAGCTCGCGGACGGCGATCCGCCACCAGTCGCGGAGCTTCAGCTCCTGAAGTGCGAGCGCTCGTATCACGAGCGAGGTCGCCTGAGAACCGGAATTACCGCCGGAGCTCATGACGAGCGGGATAAACATCGCGAGCACGGCAGCGTGCTCGATCTCACCCTGAAAGCGCTGCATCGCTGTCGCCGTCAGCATCTCGCTCAGGAACAGCGCGCACAGCCAACCCGCCCGCTTCTTGATCATCTGCACGAATCCGATTTCCATGTACGGCGCGTCGAGGGCCTCCATACCTCCGAAGCGCTGGACGTCTTCGGTCGACTCCTCCACCAGAGCGTCGATCACGTCGTCAACCGTGACGATGCCGAGCATGCGTCGCTGATCGTCGACGACGGGGATCGCCAGCAGATTGTACTTCGAGATGAGACGGGCCGCTTCCTCGCGATCCATCTCCGCGGTCACCGTGAGCGGCGGTCGCCTGTTGCCGACGTCGAGCACGTTGTCCTCGCGCTCGACGGACAGTAGCTCGCGCAACGAGACGACATGGACCAGCTCCTGTGTCGCGGGGTCAACGACGTAGATCGCGTACACGGTTTCCTTGCGGCCACCTACTTCCCGGATCAGGCGCAGCGCCTGCTCGACGCTCCAGTCCGATGGAACGCTGACGAATTCGGTGGTCATGATTCCGCCGGCCGTTTCCGGCGGATACTGAAGGAGCTTCTGGAGCGAGGCGCGAGTCGGGTCGCTCACAGTCGCGAGCAGGCGCGGCCGGTCTTCGGAAGGAACCTCCCTGAACAGATCCGCCTGCTGATCGGCGGACATTGCCTCGATGAGCGGCCCTACTTTGCGCGGCTCGATCAGCTGGATGACTGCGCAGCGATGGCGAGTCAGCTCCGGCTCGTCGAACACCTGGACGGCGAGGTCGAACGGAAGTGCTGCCATCACCTTCGCCGCGGCCTCCGGTGGCAGCTCGCGCAGAGCCTCGGCGATGTCAGGAGCGCGTAGCTCGCCGAGCGCCTCGCGCAGCTCCTCTGGATCGGTGTGAACCAGATACAGGAGCTGCGCTATCGTGTGTGCGGGGATCTCAATCATTTGAATTGATCATCAGATGTTTGACTAAAGTAATCAGCAATAATTGAATAGCCGGCGTATTCGCGCGTCAGGATGCTGCAACAAAATCAATAAGCTGGAAATCAAGGCACACTTGGGCCCGGAGCATATCCCGGTTAGATTTTTTGCGAGCTTCACCACCAGGGAAACGACAGAGTGGGTAGACGCGTTTCGCGATTTGTACGTAGTTGGATCTTCGCCGCCGCGCTCGCACAAGCGGTTTTGCCGGGCGTCGTCAGCGTCATTGACGCGTCCGCGGCGGGCGATACTGTCAACCGCGCGATTCGTCCCCACGCCGAAGATCACAGCACGCCGCGCTGCCCGCGTGTCCATCAGGAGGACACCTGCGCGCTCTGCCAGTTCGTCGCCGGTGCTCTGGCCACCTCGATGCCCCGGTCGGCTCGGCCGCTTC
>DASWBC010000041.1:0-5301 GCA_036390815.1 Gemmatimonadaceae bacterium | reverse complement strand
CCTTTCTTTCTTTCCTGGTCGAATTGTTCCAGTGACGCTGGTACGATTCGAACCTACGGCTCGCCCGCCGCGAGCGATGGCTCGCGCCGGCCCCGAATTCTCGCGTAACCCCGTTTCGTGAGGCCGCGCACTCGGTCCGGCAGCTCGTCGAAGTAGGTGTAGAAGACTGGCGTCACGTACAGCGTAACGAGCTGAGAAAACGCCAATCCGCCGACGACCGCGACTCCGAGCGGACGGCGCGCCGTTGCCCCCGCGCCTCTCCCCAACGCGATCGGAAGCGTCGCCATCAACGCGGCGAACGTCGTCATCATGATCGGCCGGAATCGCACAGTCGCCGCCTGCACAATCGCCTTCTCCGGTGAGATGTGCTCTGTGCGCTCCGCCTCGAGCGCGAAGTCGATCATCATGATTGCGTTTTTCTTCACGATCCCCACGAGCAATATCAGGCCGACGAACCCGTACACGTCGAGCGGCATTCCAAAAATGAGAAGCGCTATGAGCGCGCCAAACGCAGCAAAAGGAAGTCCCGTGAGAATCGTCGCCGGATGGATGAAGCTCTCGTACAGGATCCCGAGGACCATGTAGATCACGAAGATCGCGAGGATGAGCAAAGCGAGCAGTCCCTGCTGGCTTGCCTGGAACGCCTGCGCCGTTCCGGAGAAACTGGTCGTAATCTCTGATGGAATAGTGATGGCCGCAGCGGCTTCGACGGCGGCCGTCGCCTGTCCCAACGCTACCCCCGGGCGGGTGTTGAAGGAGATTGTCACCGCCGGCAACTGCCCGGAATGGGTGATCGAGAGTGGTCCGACGTTCTGTGTCAGCGTGGCAACGGCACTCAGAGGAACGAGGTCCCCTTTGTCCGATCTCACATAGAGCATCCTCAGCGCGTTAATGTCGCGCTGGAATTGCGGCAGCAGCTCCATCACCACCATGTACTGATTGTTCGGCGTATAGATCGTGGACACCTGACGCGATCCATACGCGTCGTAGAGCGCGCTTTCAATCTGCTGCGCGCTAACGCCGAGTGACGAGGCGCGATCCCGGTCGATATCCACGATGACCTGCGGATTGGCGATCTGGAGATCGCTCGTGACGTCCTGAAGCTGCGGAATGTTCCGCATCCGGGCTTCCATCTTCTTTGCGGCTGAGTCGAGCGCCTCGATGTCAGGGCTCTGCAGCGTGTACTGGTAGAGACTCTTCGCCGAGCGCGCGCCAATCTGAATCGCGGGCGGCACCTGCATGAAGACGTTGATGCCGGGAATCCCGGACAGCTTGGGACGCAGCTCGTTGACAATCTCGTCCGCGCTCGCCCTCTGATGGCGTGGCTTGAGTCCAAGGAAGATTCGTCCCTGGTTGCCGCTGCCTCCTCCGCCACCTCCGACGGAGGACATGAAACCAGCGATATTCGGATCCTGTGCGACGATGGCGGCGACCTGCTGCTGGTACTTCACCATTTCGGGGAATGAAGTGCCCTGCGCGGCCTCGGTAGTCGCCACGATCTGACCGGTGTCCTGAGTGGGTATGAAACCGGTCGGCACAATCTTGTACAGCACGACGGTGCCCACGAGAATCGCCAACGAGAACATCAGTGCCGCGAATCGGTGGTCCATCACCCACGTGAGACTGGATTCGTAGCGCCCCAGGACGCGCTCATATATTCGCTCGGAAGCATTGAACCATTTCCCATGCTGGTGCGACGGTGGTTTCAGGAAGCGGCTTGCGAGCATCGGGGTGAGCGTCAGAGAGACGAATCCAGAAACGAGAATCGCGGTTCCGATGGTGACCGCGAATTCGTGGAACAGGCGCCCGAGAATTCCGCCCATGAATAGCAGAGGGATGAACACGGCCGTCAGCGACATGGTCATTGCGAGAATCGTGAACGCCACTTCAGCCGACCCATCGAACGCCGCTTTCATCGGATCCTTACCCATCTCCATGTGACGGACGATGTTTTCAAGCATCACAATGGCGTCGTCCACGACGAAACCCACCGCCAGCGTGAGCGCCATCAGTGACAGGTTGTCGAGTGAGTATCCGAACCAGTACATCACGCCGAACGTGCCGAAGAGGGACATCGGCAGCGCCAGGCTCGGGATGATGGTGGCCGATATGTTCCGCAGGAACACGAAGATCACCATGATCACGAGGAACAGGGTGAGCATCAGTGTGAACTTCACATCGCCGACCGACTCTTCAATCGAGATCGACCGGTCGTAAAGGGTGTGTATCTCCACGCTCGGCGGAATTTGCACACGGAGCGATTCGACGAGGTCCTTCACGCCACTTGCGACGGCGACGGTGTTGGTTCCGGGTTGGCGCTGAATTGCCAGCACGACGGAGCGGTCGCCGTTGTACCAGCTGGCGACTTTATTGTTCTCGACATCGTCCATGACCTGGCCGATTTCGGCGAGGTGAACAGGGGCGCCATTTCGATACGCGACGACCATCTGCCGGAATTCCTCCGCATTCTGCAACTGGCCGTTCGCGCGGATCGTCGACGCTCTGTTCGTACCCCAGAGGGTACCGGTCGGCATGCTCACATTCTGCGATCCGATCGCATCGGCGACTTCGTCGATCCCGATTCCGCGGTTGGCGAGGGAAGTCGGATCGAGCTGAACGCGGACTGCGTACTTCTGGCCGCCATATACCTGAACCTGGGCGATGCCGGGCACCATCGAGATGCGCTGCGCCATGAACGTCTCACCGTACTCGTCAAGCTTGGACAGCGGCATCGTCTTCGACGTCAGCGCCAGATAGAGAATCGGCTGATCGGCCGGATTGACTTTACGGTAGGACGGCGGGAGAATTCCGAGCGGAAGGCTCCGCAACGTCTGGGAGATTGCCGCCTGCACGTCGGCCGCCGCGGCATCGATGCTCCGGTCGAGCGAGAACTGGATCGTTATCGAGGTCGACCCGAGCTGGCTCGACGAAGTCATGTTGTCGATGCCGGCGATCGTCGAGAACTGCTTCTCGAGCGGAGTCGCGACGGCCGCGGCCATCGTCTCCGGACTCGCGCCGGGCAGATTGGCGTTCACCTGGACGGTCGGAAAATCAACCGACGGCAGGTCGCTCACCGGCAGTCTCCTATAAGAGGCCGCCCCGAAAAACAGAATCCCGATCATGACCAGCGCGGTCATCACCGGTCGACGGATGAATAATGCGGTCATTTCCGTTCCCCCTTTATCGCCACTTTGGATCCCGGGATGAGTCGCGACTGACCGTCGACGATTACGCGCTCGCCGTCCACAAGACCACTCCCGATGACGGCGAGTGAATCGACGGTGCGGGTCACCTGCACCGGTCGTTGCCTCGCCGCTCCAGACGTATCGATTGTATAAACGTAGGTGCCTTGCTGTCCCGTCAACACGGCCGGAGCGGGGAGCGTCAATGCATTCGGATCGACGAATAGCTGCAGCGCGACACTCATGTACTGGCCCGGCCACATCGTGCCCTCGGGATTGCTGAAACGCGCCTTGAGGAGCACAGTGCCCGTAGTAGAGTCGACGTTGTTATCGACGAACGCGAGCGTCCCCGAGAGCGGTACACCAGAACCCTCGGAAGGAGTCGCGCGGACGAGCAACGCGTTGCCGCCCCGGTAGTACCTCTGGATGTCGGGAAACTGGCTCTGTGCAACAGAGAATCGACCGAGGATCGGCTGGATCTGGTTGATCACTACCAGCGGCGGCGTGCTGTTCGCCTTTACGAGATTGCCTTGTCGAACGAGGAGACTTCCGGTCCGCCCGGAGATCGGCGCTCGAATAGTGGTGTTGGCAACATCGAGCGCGGCTTTCTGGACGTTGGCACGGTCGGCGGCTACGGTCGCCGCCGCGGACGCGGCATTCGCCTCGGCCTGATCCGCCTGCGAGCCAGTCACGTAACCCTCTTTGACCAGGGCTGTATAGCGGGCGGCATCACGCTGCGCGCTTACCGCCATCGCCTGGTCCCGTGCGAGCTGAGCGCGCGCCTGGTCGAGAACCGCCACGTACGGGCGTGGATCTATCTCGAACAGCACCTGGCCTTCCTGCACCGGTTGTCCTTCCGCGAACGTGACTCGATTCAGAATTCCATTGACCTGGGATTCAACCGCCACGGTCTGCATCGGCTCGGCGACTCCGTTGGCGGTGACGATGTACGGGACCGAGGCGCGCTTGACCGTAGTGACGCTGACTGGAACGGTAGGCTGGCGCGGAGGATCACCTTTGGAGCAGGCGGCAATCGCGCAGACGGCGAGTGCGGCAATGCGCGCGGAATAAGTGCGCGTGCTCATTAATTGGCTGGGTTCTGAAGTGGACGCGACACCGCCGGATCAGCGGAAAACGGGAATGGCGTGTCGCCGTGCACGCCTAGTACACCGGCGTCGCGGGCGAGTTGCGCGAGAGAAGTATACCATTGCCAGCGCGATTGAACCTGCTGCGCTCTGGCGTTTGCGAGGGCAGTCTGGGCCGTCAGGAGATCGATGATGCTGCCAACGCCTTCGCGATATCGGCCGGCCGCGACTTGAACGGATTGCTGAGCGCTGACGAGGAGCTCGTCTGCCGTGGAGACGCGCTGTTCCGCCGTCTGCAGCGAATAGTACGAAACGAAAACCTGGGTGATCACGTCCTGTCGCGTCTGGTCGGCGAGCGCCGAGATCGCATCGGCCTGTGCCCGCGCCGCCGATACGTCGTACTGATGCGAGAAGCCGTTGAATATGGGAATAGACAGGCCGAGCGACACGGTGTAAGACGGGCCGGCGAACGTCTTGGGGGTTGAATATGTGCGCGCACCATTAGCGCCGAGCGCGAGAGAGGGAAGCTCGGCGGCGCGCGCGACGCGAACCTGTGAAGCAGCGGAGGCCGCCTGCGCGCGCGCGGCCGCGAGATCCGGGCGATTGCGGAGCGCATCGTTGATGACGCTGTCCACGCTCCGCGCGAGTGGCCTCACAGGAATGGCTCCCGCCACCGGCTCCAGGTCGAACGGGAGATTGGCGGGAAGTCCGAGGGCGGAAGCGAGAGAGCCCCGCGCTGCCTGAAGACTGCCCTGCGTCGTCTCGAGGTTCAATTGCTCCTGCGACAGCGCCGTGCGCGCCTGCAGTACGTCTGCGATTGTCGCGAGCCCCACTCTGTTCCGCTGTGTGGCAGCGTTGAGATTTGCCTGCGCTTCCGCGATTGCCGATCGCTCGGCGGCCAGCAGAGCGGAGGTGGCCATGTAGGTGAAGTAGGCAACCTGCGCCTGAAGCACGGTGTTTTGAATCGTCGCGTTGTGTGAGAGATTTGCGGCGAACAAGCTTTGGCGCGCGCTCTCAGTCGAGCCGGAGCGACC
>DASWBC010000040.1:0-2787 GCA_036390815.1 Gemmatimonadaceae bacterium | reverse complement strand
CGTTGAGTTTTTCCACGATCCGCTGGGCCCGCGTGTAACGCGATGCGCGCAGCTCGCCAAGTCGCTTCTCCAATGCCTCGAGGTGGGTGAGGTGAAGCGCCAGAATGTGGATCTCGTGTTCGCCCTGGAACGCGCTTAGCTCCACGCCGGCAATAACACGAATGCCAACCCGCCCACCCGCGGCGCGCGCCGCGGGAACGCCATCGATCGTGTCGTGATCGGTGAGAGCGAGCGCGTTCAGGCCGCAGCGTTCGGCGGCCTCGATTACCCCGTCGGGAGAGATGGTACCGTCAGAGGCAGTCGAGTGAGTGTGCAGGTCGACGAACGCTGGCCGGCCCGCATCCGCGCTCACCGCTCGTAACCGGCCTCAGGCGAAGTAAAGCTCGGCTGCGACTGCTCGAAGAGCTCCTTCAGCTGCGCATCTGACAACTCGGCGAACGCCTGCTCGCGCGAGCGGGTGCCCTGCGGCGAATAGCGCGTGACGCGCACTTCACGCTCCTTTCCAGCGCCCCGCGAGAATATCAGTGCGTACTCATCCTGTGTGTACTGGGTGATGTAACCGGAGGGATGGATGTCCCATTTGTGACCGTCTACCTGAAGCGAGCGTGCCGGCATTTTAGAGGAGTACCTCCTGATACACCCGCGATGGATCCAGTGTCTTGTGAGGAGCGCTGGCGTGCGCGGTGATGAGCGTCTGCTCGTCGTCGGCTTCCGTGAATTCTATGAACGCTCCCGGAAGTGACGTCTCCTCGAACACCCAGAATCGGCAGTTTGCGGCCGCGTAGTGCGAGTGCAGCACCTTGAGCCGCTTGGTGTAGTTTGCGCGCTCGGTCGAAGGAACCGTCGAGCGTTGAATCGTGAGAGCCTTGGGCATCTTAGAGTCCGGTCTCCGGAAATGTTTCGATCGTTTTCTTCAAGAAGGCAAGGAACTGATCAGCAATTGCTCCGTCAATCACGCGGTGATCAAATGACATTGAAAAATAAGCGCAGGTACGGATCGCGATCGTGTCCTCGCCATCTGTGCCGGAAAGGATCTTCGGTCGCTTCTCGATAGCACCGACCCCGAGGATGGCGACCTGGGGCTGATTGATGATCGGCGTTCCCATGAGGGAGCCGAAGACGCCGGGATTGGTAATGGTGAAAGTTCCCTCCTGAACCTCCTCCGGAGAGAGCTTCTTCGCTCTGGCGCGCGCGGCCAGATCGTTGAGCGCGCGGCTGATTCCGGAAAGCGAGAGATCGTCGGCGTGCCTGATGACCGGCACGATGAGTCCCCACTCGAGCGCGACTGCGACACCGATGTTGATCTGCTTTCTATAGATGACGTTCGTGCCGGCCACGGACGAGTTCATCACCGGGAACGCCTGCAGCCCCTGGGTCACCGCTTTGATGATGAAGGGCATGTAGGTGAGTCTCTGTCCGATCGCGGCCTCGAAGTCGGCGCGGTGCTTCGCGCGGATGCGTGCGACGCGAGTGAAGTCGATTTCGATGAACGACGTGACGTGTGCCGAAGTTTGACGCGAGGCAACCATGTGGTCGCTGATGAGCGCGCGCATCTTGGACATTGGCTCGACGACGTCGCCCGCCCACGGCTCGGGCAGCGGCAGTGCGTGGCCGCCAGGCGGGCCGCCGGTGCGAGCACCCGGCGTGGCGATCGTCGTGTACGCGCCCGACTCGATGAAGCCGAGTATGTCGCGCTTGGTCACGCGGCCGGCGACGCCTGAGCCTTGTAGTGACGCAATGTTCACCCCGTGCTCCGCCGCAATCTTTCGCACGAGTGGGGAGGATTTTGTGCGGACACGATCCTCGAAGGAGTTGCCGTTTCCGGAGTGCGATGCGGCGATGGCTGGAGCGGGCGGTTGCTGGCGCGCCGGAGCCGAGGCGGGGCTAGCTTCCCGCTGGGGGGCGGGCGATGCCGCTGGCTTCGCCACCTGGCTCGTAGCAGCCGGCGGCGAGGCCGCCAACGCGCTCGGAGCCGCCGGCTCGCCCTTTCCGAGAGCTGCGCCTTTTTCGGTTTCGAGCCGCGCGACGATCGTCTCCACCGCCACCGTCTCCCCTTCCTTCACGATTATCTCGGCCAGCACGCCGCCGGCCGGCGCCGGAATTTCCGCGTCGACCTTGTCGGTCGAAATCTCGAAGAGAGGTTCGTCGCGCTTCACCTCGTCGCCCACTCTCTTCAGCCACTTCGAAAGCGTGCCCTCAGCAATCGACTCGCCCATCTGCGGCATGATTATGTCTACACGAGCCACTGACTCTCCCTGGTTCGCCTAATTATTCGCTTTCTTTCGATTCAGCCGACTCAATGCCAGAACTGGCAGCGTCAGTGCGCCAACAACGCTCCCAATACCAGCATACACCCACCAATTGCACGCCGGAAGACCCTCGGCCGGTCTACACCCCTGCATGCCTCCGACAAATTTCGCGATCAGCACCGCGATCATTCCACCACTGAAAAAACCCGCGATTGTC
The DNA here is from genome assembly GCA_036390815.1 of Gemmatimonadaceae bacterium. Classification (GTDB taxonomy): domain Bacteria; phylum Gemmatimonadota; class Gemmatimonadetes; order Gemmatimonadales; family Gemmatimonadaceae; genus UBA4720. The sequence goes on along the minus strand of DASWBC010000040.1, from coordinate 321 downwards.
GTGATGCATCCGACGCCGATGTTGCGCGCGATGATCTCCCCTCGATCCAGCTCCGGTGGGGCCATCAGTAGGAAGCAAGTTTTCTGATCGCGACGACAATGTCCGACGTCTGCGGAAGCATGTAATCGTCGAGCGGCGGAGAATAGTACAGCTCAAGCTTCTGCTCTAGAGAGAGAGATCCACCTGAATCGGAGCGGGCGGAATCGCTCGTCAGATTCGCCGGCCTCGACGCAGCGGTACCGGGCCGCGCCATGCTAGTAAGCGGCTTCGATGCGGTGACGGGGATCCCCCGCCTTGTGCAGCGTGACGAAGAATTTCTTC
>DASWBC010000039.1:0-3271 GCA_036390815.1 Gemmatimonadaceae bacterium | reverse complement strand
TGAATATGCCCTTGCCGACCACTTCCGCGGCGCTCGAGTTGTAGCCTTCGGTCAGAAATTTCATCGACGCGGAGACGCGGTGTGGAGTCTCGAGCAGTCCTTCGCGCTTCGGATCCTCGCCGATCAGCTCCAGCTCGCGTCGTATCAGCTCCTCGAACTCGCTGTCACGATCGGCCTCGGCGATCTCGTCAGTCGGAGGCGCACGAAAAAGTCGTGTTGCCATTGAGTCAAGCCTCCGATGTTTCGAGCGTGATGGCCGGCGGCGGCTTGAGCAACAGTTCGGTCTCCAGCTTCACTTCCGTCTCGAGATTCTCTCGATCGCGATTGATCGTCGCCATTGCCCGGCGCCTGCCCCCAACCATGTAGGAAACCGCACAGTCCATCTTCATCACATCTCCTTCGATTCTTGTTTCATCCCAGCGTTCGACGTGACCGATGTACTGGATTGACAGCTTGTCGTAGTGGGCGCTCCAGAAGAATGGAATGTCGTCGAAGCAATCCCGGGCGCCGAGCATATTGCGAGCGACGACCTGTCCCTGACGCTCGGCCACGACCCAGTGCTCAATGCGAAGGCGGAGATCAGAGTACGCGTCAGGCCAGCGTGCCACGTCACCGGCGGCAAAGACTCCGCTGGAGCTGGTCTCGAGAAACTCGTTGACGGCGAGACCGTTATCGAGCGTCAGGCCGGCTGATTCGGCGAGCTGCAGGTTTGGTCGAACGCCAATTCCGGCAACGACAAGATCCGCGTCGATCCGGGTTCCGTCGTCGAGAACCACCTTCTTCTCCTCGATGGCTGTCACCTTGGCCCCGAGGCGAAACGTGACACCATGTTCCTCGTGAACAGTCTTGACGAGAGTTCCCAGCTCGGCTCCGAGCACACGCTCGAGCGGAAGCGTCTCGGGAGCAACGACGCTCACCTTCAATCCACGAGTGACGAGAGAGGCGGCGACTTCCAATCCGATGAAGCTCGCGCCAATGACCACCGCTGTCTTCGCGGCGCCGAGTTTTCCGATGATCGCGCGGCAGTCCCCGAGAGTACGGAGATAGGCGATCCGATCGCCGCCCGGAACGTCCATGCGGATGGGAGTCGCGCCCGTTGCGATAAGCAGGCAGCCGTACTTCCGACTGCTGCCATCGCTCAGATGCACCGTTTTCGATTGGATGTCGATTTCCGTGGCCTTCAGCCCGGAGAGAATCTCGATGTGCTGCGCGGCGTAGAACTCCCGGGGGTGAAGTGGGAGCCACTCTTCCGGCGCGTTTCCCGCTAGATAGTCCTTCGAGAGATTGGGTCGGTCATAGGGCACATCGGGATCCGGATCAATGATCGTGACCGGCCCTCTATATGCCTCACGCCGCAGCATCTCGGCGCACGCATTCCCCGCGGCGCCGCCCCCGATGATCACGACTGACTCCGGGCCGGTCGTAGATTTTTCCTCGAACAGAACACGTTCCGGAGCGGGCGACCCGCGAGCCCGGTGACCCTCGGCCTTTATCTGTCCGGGATCTCGTTTGCGGGTGACCCGCACGATGTTGTTCTCGACTGCGACATCGTACGAGGGCAGATCGTTGAGCGCCGGCGCGCGGGATGCCGCCCCGTCGTGCAGCTCAAAGCACGCGTGGTGCCATGGGCAGCGGATTGTTTCGCTGACGAGGACACCCTGGTCGAGCGGAGCTCCGTAATGCGTGCATTTGCCGCCCACGGCGAACCAGTTCGGCTCGACGTGGACGAGCAGCACCGGCTCTCCAAATGCGTGACCGGCGATGAGCTGACCCGCGCGAATGCTGCTGACCTCGAGACCCTGCGTCAGGTCAGGGCCGGTCAGCTCATCGGAATGCTCGGTCACTTCTGCTCGTTGAGGAGTTTCTGGGCCCGGTCGCGGTGGGCCACGAAAGCCGGAGCGACCTTCGTCTCCAGAGCCTTCAACTGCGCATTCTGGGTCGCCGGCAGCAGCGTGTTCGTCACGGCATCAATTACCGCATTGTGAAAGTCAACTTCCTGCTTGAGGAAGGCGCGATCGAATGCCTTTCCATGGAGGCCGCGAAGATTACGCATGGCCGCTGCATGCGCCTTGGCCAAGGGGAAGTCCCGGGGTGGAGTGGGAGTCACCTTGAGCGACTTCGCCAAATCCCGACCCTGCCGCCGGACGTTCCGATGGTCTCGGACGAGCATTGCTCCAAAATCACGAACAGCCTTTGAATGGCCCTTGTTTACGGCGAGCGATCCCGTCTCCATATCATAAGTATTAGCGGCATCGAATATGGCGACGATAGTGGGATCGTCGAGCTTGGGCGCGCTGGCCTGGGATTGCGCCGCCGCGACGGGCAATCCAAAAGCGACGGCCAATGCTGCCATGGTGCCAAATCTGAGGATGGTGCGGTTCTGCGAAATCATTCAAAACCTCCGAAAGAGAAACCGAGCGTGGGACTCCTTGCAGCCGCACACTATCCAATCAAAGGGGATAAGTCAAGTTTTGCTTTGACTTATTCGGGGATGACGCTAAATTGAGTGCAAATGACTGAAACGCACCGCCCATCTCCGAAGCCCCGCGCCGACGCGACGCGGGATCGACTCCTCGCCCTGTTGCGAGAGGGCGCGTGGACCGTCGACGATCTCGCCGAACGCCTCGGTGTCACCGACAATGCGGTGCGCTTTCATCTGGACGCGCTCGAACGCTCGGGAACCGTCAGCAAGGAACGAGTGCGAAAGATCGGCGTCGTGGGACAACCCGCGTCGGTCTACTCGCTCAGCCCGGCGGGAGAGGAAGCTTTTTCGCGGGCGTACGCGCCGGTGCTGATGGCGTGCCTCGAGGAGCTCCGCGACCGGACCTCGGGGCCGCAGGTCGTCGCTTTTCTCAGGCGTGTAGGTAAGCGACTCGCGCGCGGATTCCGTCAATCAGAGGGCCCGCTTTCATCACGCGTGAACGGCGCTTCCGATTTGCTCAACGCCCTTGGCGGAATAACGTCCGTCGAGAAATCAGGCCGGGCGTACCGCATCGTCGGACGCGCGTGCCCGCTGTCGCGGGCGGTGGAAGCGGATCATTGCGTTTGTGCGGCAGTCACTTCACTGGTGGCCGAAGTGGTCGGCGCTGAAGTGACGGAGCGGTGCGATCGTTCGGGACGTCCAAGGTGCTGCTTCGAGATTTCTTCAGACAACAGAGCCCGAACGACCGCTCACGGGTGACCAGTCGGCGATTACTGGGTGACCGTGATCGTTCCCGTCATCCCCATCGTGCCGTGTACCTGGCAGTGATACGTGAACGTACCAGGGGTA
>DASWBC010000038.1:0-3225 GCA_036390815.1 Gemmatimonadaceae bacterium | reverse complement strand
CCTCCTCCACCGTAATCGTGAATGGCTTGTCAACCACGACATTGCGGCCGGCCCGCATCGCCAGCTCCGCGAGCGGCGCGTGCGTTTCATTGGGGCTCGCGATTACGACGAGGTCGATATCCGGATGAGCCGCGAGCGCTTTCGGATCGGACACGACCTCTACATCAGGAAGAACGCCAGACACATCTCCGGGACGGCTGGATGACACTGCGGTGATCTTGTAGCCGTCTGTCGCCTTTAGCAGGGGAACGTGAAAGGTCTTCGATACGAAACCGAAGCCAATCACGCCGACTCGAATCGGTGCTCCGTCCGCCACGATGATCGCTCCGAAAGTTATGATCCGGTGTTCCCTGATTCAGGGAAGCTAGCGACGCTTGATTATCGCGTTAAGCTCGTCGCTCCAGAAGTCTCCCCCGTATACCTTGGTGAGAATCGCGATGCGCCGTCTGATTTCGGCGAGATATTGTGGATCATCGAGATAAAGCGAGGCCTCTGGCAGTATCTCGTGTGAGTACGGGCCAAGGTACAGGATCCCGTCGATGACGGCGCCGAGTGGGGGCATCGCATCAGCGTTCAATGTGATGGCGGTGCGATGGCCGTTGATGTTTCGGAACAGAGTGATGCTCTTCCCGAAAAGAAGACTGGAATTCTTGTTCGCAAGCGAAGTTCCAGCTATCGGGATAAGCGTGTTCGCGGCGGCGAGATCTCGCACGGTCGTCTCGAGCTCGGGCGACACTGACCCTACCACCGTGTGAACGACATAAGCCGCGCCAGGATGCTTTCGCGCGAGCGCTTCGCCGACCGATTCTCTCTCGGTGGGTATCGGGGCGGAATCCGCTCTCGGACTTGATCGGCCAATGTGAGCTGTGCCAATGATCACGAGCGCCCGGTGGTTCCGCGCCAGCACTTCGCGCTCGATGACCTCCGTAGTCTGCCAGTCGCGGTATCCGAAGGACTTCGGGAAATCACTGGGAGTGTTTACCGCGCGCCAGTCGATTGGCGGATCGCTCGCGAGCACCCGCATCTTGTGACGCGACGGTAACTTTCGATTAGCGTCGCGTATCGTTTCGATCAGCTCCTCGTAGAGCGGGGAGTCCCACAGCATCAGCTGCGTGCTGTTGCGCCAAACCAGGCGCAAGGAATCGCGCGGAACTGAATCCCCAGCGATGTAACGATCGAGCAGGCTCTGGTAACGGACGTTCGTGGCTTCGACGACGATATCATCGACCACGCGCCCGAACTCCGGAGAAGCGATCAGCGCGCGCATGAACGCGTGCATCTCGGCGCTTCGATGCACCTCGCCGAGGAGGACTACGCGGTGTGTTCGGAAGGCGTCGACGAGGGCGGCCGCTGGATCACGCACCACCTGCGGCTGCTCGCATGCCGATAGCCGCCCAGCCTGAGCGATCGAGGCGCGCAGGCCCAGGCAGCTGGCGAGGATCAGAACCGATATTTCAACCCAACGAGGGAACCACTTCATGTTGACACCTCAGAAAGCTGTCGACATTATTGTCGACAATCTATGCCGATGTCAACCCTCCGTCCGCAGCCCCGGCAGTTGCCCCCGGCCAGCAACGGCACCCGCTCGCGACTAACTGTTCACGCGTATTCCCAAATCCGCGCCCGTATCATTCGCGGTGAGCTTGCGCAGAACGTCCATCTCGTCGAGCTGGATCTCGTCAGAAAGCTCGGCGTCGGCCGGACTCCCGTGCGGGAGGCGCTACAGCTACTGGAGAGCGAGGGCCTGGCGGTTTCCAAAGGCGGGGGGCGCTTGCGAATGTTCGTCGCACCGATGTCGGCAGCCGAGCAACTTGAGATCGCGGAGATGCTGGCGATTCTAGAGGGATATGCGGCGGCGAGACTTGCCTCATTCGCCGCTGACGCCCGGTCCAGCGTGGTTGAGGAGCTGAAACAAATCCACGCCGCGTTCGCTCATACCGCCTCGATGAAAGCACCGTCAGAGGAACGATTGTTCGAGAAGCACCGTGACTTTCACGCCGCGATTGTAAGAAACGCCCGACATTCTCTGCTTCTCTCGACACACGCGCCGGTGAGCGCACGCATGGAACGGTATGAGTGGCTGTACGGTCACCGCTTGCCCGGGACACTGCGATCGTCGATTGCAGAACACGCGGAGATACTCGGCGCGATCAGGCGTGGCCGGGCCAACGAGGCCGAGCGGGCTGTGCGCGCCAACTGGCTCAACGCGTCGGCGCGACTGAAAACCGTACTCTAGATCAGCGACAACGGTCAATGCGAGTCGACGCCGGCCAATCTCATTCGCGGCGATGCCGATCAAACTAGCCATACAGACATGAGAAAAGCAGATTCCTTGGCGAAGAGGCGCTTACCAATATTTACTTCTGCGTGCTCTCCATGCGTCAATCTGCTCGACAGGCGAAAATCAGTTTCATCGTTGTAGCCGGCGTTGCTTGCGCCTCTCAATCGCGGCCCGCGACCCCGCAACACCAAATTCCGCAAATGAACGTTACGGCCACGGTTCCCGGAGGTTGCACTACGCCAGCTGCCAGCCGGATGAGCGATGTGGGCTGCTACCTGACGGCGATCGAGGAGCTGGGGCCCGCTCCGAATTACCCCATCTATTGGCATTTGCACACTTTCCCAAACCGTACATCGGCGGAAAATGCGCGACCCGTCCGCGGAACGATTGTCGAATCGTTCGGGAAAGTGTGGTTGTTCACGATGGCTGAAGCAGATTGGCGGCCCGCCTCGGGGGATTTTGTCGCACGTGTCGGCCCGCTTCCGCTGACGCCCGGAAGGGCGTACACGGTTCGCTATCACCAGGCCATGTTCATCCCGGGGATGCAGACTGCGACGCATCGTCACTCCGGCCCCGAGGCCTGGTTCGTTCTGGCCGGCGCTCAATGTTTGGAAACTCCGGATGGAATAACCGTAGTACACGCTGGCGAAAGCGCTATCGTACCAGGGGGCCCGGCGATGCTGCTGAGCAGCGTAGGGACCGAAGTACGCCGTGCTCTCGTTATCATCGTGCACGATTCCTCATTGCCGGCGACCACGCCGGCGCACGACTGGCATGCCAAAGGACTGTGTCCTAAGTAGTGAAGGATGAAGATTGTATTGTTTGGCGCCACCGGAAACGTTGGCCAGCGTGTCGTCACGGAGGCACTCGGCCGCGGCCACGAAGTCGTCGGAGTTGTCCGCGACCCTGAAGCCGTCCAGTCGCCCGACAGACGCGTCAAGTTG
>DASWBC010000037.1:0-1631 GCA_036390815.1 Gemmatimonadaceae bacterium | reverse complement strand
GAAGGGCGGAAGATTTTTTAGCGTCGTGGCTGCGCAAGCGGGAGATCGAGCCAGGCGAAATCGTGGTCGCGTCGAAGTGGGGATACACGTACACGGCCGGCTGGTCGACGAGCGCCACGCAGCACGAGGTCAAGGATCACTCCTTGGCAGCTTTCGAAAGACAGCTGGCCGAAAGTGTAGAGCGCCTGCGGCGGCATCTATCACTCTATCAGATCCACTCGGTGACGGCCGAGGGCAAGACACTGGACGACGATACGCTCATCGATGCGATTGCGCGATTGCGCGAGAGAGGGATCAGGGCGGGACTGAGTGTCAGCGGGACGGGGCAGGACGTCGCCATTCGACGGTCTCTCGATGTGCGCCGCGATGGCGTACGGGTTTTCGATTCAGTGCAGGCGACGTGGAATCTTTTGGAGCGAGGCGCCGAGTCGGCGCTCCAGGACGCGCACGACGCTGGCATGAAGGTCGTCGTGAAGGAGTCTCTGGCCAATGGGCGGTTGACGAGCGGGAAGCGGGAAGAGGCAAGCGGGACGCGGGGGGAAGACGAAGCACTTTTTCCGTCGCTCGGGCGAATCCGCGCGGTGGCAGAGGGTCGGGGCACTACCATAGAGATGCTTGCGCTGGCCGCCGCGCTCGCGCGTCCGTGGGCAGATGTCGTGTTGACCGGCGCAGCGACGGGCGGGCAGATCCAATCAAATGTCGCGGCGCTCGAGCTCGCCTACGATGCAGAATTAGAGGAGCAGCTTAGTTCGGTTTCTATCAGCTCCACCGAGTACTGGCGCGCTCGCAGCTCCTTTAGCTGGAATTGAGGGCAGGCAGTCACGCTCGGGTAGGAGTCACGCGACCTTGCGACATGCGAATAGGTGACGACAAAATTGGCGACCCAGTTCTCGAGGTGCATTGTTGCCACGTAAGAATGCGGCGCGAAGGCGGGGACTCCTCGCGCTTTGCGCGTTTCTCTTCGGTTGCGCGACCGCGTCCGCTAACCATCCGGTCGTCCGGATTGTCCCGATGACCAACCTCACACCAGCCAATCCTGCAAGCGTCGGCATGGCCGCGGACCTCGGCGCGCGTCTCGATTCGATTGTGGCGGTCGGCATTGCCGAAGGTGCCGCGCCTGGCGTAGCGCTCGCGGTCGGACGGTGGGGCAGACTCGTCCACCTGAAGGGCTACGGCCGCATCGACGTCGCCCCCGATGCGCCGGCCGTCACCGACTCCACAATGTTCGACATGGCGTCGCTCACAAAGGTCGTGGCCACTACGACGGCCGCGATGATCCTCGAGGATGAGGGCAAGCTCAACCTCGACGCGCCAATTCACACTTATCTGCCGGAGCTCACCGACTCTGCGAAAGCGCGCATCACGGTACGAATGATCCTGACGCACAGCGGCGGCTTCGAGGCGTTTGCCCCCCTCTGGCGCGAGCATCGCGGCCGCGCCGATTATCTCGCGCAGATCAATGCTCGGCCGCTCGCCTACGTGCCGGGCGACAGCACCATCTACAGCGATTGGGATTTCGTGCTCATGGGACTGATCATCGAGCACATCACCGGCATGCCGCTCGATCAGTTCATGTCGAGCAGGGTATGGCAACCGCTCAACATGCACGACACGGGCTTCAATCCGCTCGC
>DASWBC010000036.1:0-3760 GCA_036390815.1 Gemmatimonadaceae bacterium | reverse complement strand
CGGTTGGGGCGATCCGGGGAAACGCTATTCCCTTCCTGCTCGTACCGACCCCGGCTACGATCAGGCGGCGGCCGAGGCGTTGCTCGAGGGCGCGCGATCGGGCGACACGGGAAGCGCCGAGAGCGCGACTGGATACTACTGGGGCGAAAAGAAGCTGCGCCCCTTCGTGGAGGAGATTCGCGCGCGGGCGGAGCGCGAGGGCGACGAGCGGCTCGCGCAGCTTGCGGAGAGGTTTCTCCGTTAGAGGCCGGCAGAAATCGCGACCACCTTCGAGATGGTCTGAACAGCGGGGCGAAATCTCCCCCCGCTGGCGCTCAGGCGATGCGACCACTTGCCGACAGGTTGGAGTGTTCGCTACATACTAGCGCCCACTCACCCTCGCTCGCCCGGAGAACCGATTAGTGAATTCTCGCGCCCTTTGCCTGTTGGTTGGCGCCGCTCTTACGTCCCTGCCGGCGTCGTCCGCTATTTCACAAGGTCGGCCGCTTCCCGGCCGGCCGGGACCGGTCATGACGGCGGCATCGCCCGCGTACGACAGCAGTGCTTTCGCAGCCATCCGTTGGCGAGAGATCGGCCCGTTTCGAGGAGGACGCTCGGTCGCGGTAGCCGGTTCGAGCAAGCGCCCCAACGAGTACTACTTCGGAACGACCGGGGGCGGAGTCTTCAAGACGACCGATGGCGGAATTACCTGGGTGCCGGTCACCGATAAATACTTCGGCGGCACGATCGGCGCGATCGGCGTCAGCGAATCGAATCCCGACATTGTGTTCGTCGGCGCCGGCGAGTACCCGATTCGCGGAAACGTGTCGCACGGCGACGGAGTGTGGCGAACGGGTGACGCCGGAAAAACCTGGACGTCGGTTGGTCTCGCCGATACACGGCAGATCTCGAGGGTGCGCGTTAATCCCACCAACCCCGACATCATTTACGTTGGGGCCCAGGGACACGTCTTCGGCCCCAACGCCGAGCGCGGCGTTTACAAAACGACCGATGGAGGGAAGACGTGGAGAAAGGTTCTCTATCGCAACGACTCCACCGGCGTCACTGATCTCATTCTCGACCCCAACAATCCTGAAATCATCTACGCAGCATTCTGGCAGGCGTGGCGCACGCCGTGGCAGCTGGTCTCGGGCGGAGCGGGAAGCGGAATCTTCAAATCCACCGACGGCGGCGAGCACTGGAGCGAGCTGACGCGCAATCCCGGCCTGCCCCAGGGAGTGATCGGCAACGTTGGCCTGGCCGTCTCACCGAGCAACTCGAATAAAGTCTGGGCGATTGTGGAAGCCGACTCCGGCGGAGTGTTTCGGTCTACCGACGGAGGGGCGACGTGGGCGCGAACCAACAGCGATCGCAGGCTGCGCCAGCGCGCGTGGTACTACACTCGCATTTTCGCGGATCCGAAGAACGACAAGTCGGTGTACGTGCTCAATACCGGAATGTACCGGTCATCCGACGATGGCAAGACATTCCGGCCGATCCAGGTTCCCCATGGCGACAACCACGATCTGTGGATCGCCCCCAACGACGCTGATAGGATGATCGAGTCGAACGACGGCGGCGCGAACGTGTCGTTCAATGGCGGGAAATCGTGGACCGAGCAGGACCAGGCGACCGCGCAGTTCTACCACGTCGTGACGACGAATCATTTCCCGTATCGAGTCTGCGGCGCGCAGCAGGACAATTCGACACTGTGCGGTCCGAGCCGGAAAAGCGGCGGCATCGATATCGGCGACTGGTACGACGTTGGCGGCGGCGAAAGTGGTTACATCGCGGTGCGGGCCGACACGCCCGACGTCGTTTTCGCCGGATCGTATGGCGGTCTGCTCACCAGAAAGGACATCAAGACCGGCTTCGAGCGGGACGTAAATCCGTGGCCCAACAATCCGATGGGGCACGATGCCGCCGACGCGAAGTATCGCTTTCAATGGACGTATCCGATCGTGATCTCGCCGCACAATCCCGGACGCATGTACGTCGGGAGCAGCGTGATCTTTCAGACCGACGACGAAGGCCAGACGTTCAAGCCGATCAGTCCCGACCTCACCCGACACGACCCGCGCACCCTCGGCGCGTCCGGCGGTCCAATCACTAAAGACCAGACATCGGTGGAGTACTATGCGACCGTCTTCACGATCGCCGAATCGCCGCGCACGGCCGGCGTGATCTGGGCCGGGTCGGATGACGGACTGGTCAACTTAACGCGCGATGGTGGAAAGACCTGGAAGAACGTGACGCCGGCCAGCCTGCCGGAGTGGGCACGCATCTCGATGATCGACGCATCGCACTTCGCGCCGGGCACCGCGTATGTCGCGGCCAATCGCTACCAGCTCGACGACATGAAGCCGTACCTGTACAAGACCAACGACTACGGCGCGACGTGGACGCCGATCACGAACGGAATTCCCGCGACCGAGTTCACGCGGGTGTTGCGCGAGGACCCCGAGCGCGCGGGCCTCCTCTACGCGGGAACGGAGAGAGGGGTCTGGATATCATTCGACGACGGCGCCAACTGGCAATCGCTTCGCCGCAACCTGCCGATCGTTCCGATTCACGATCTCGCCATCAAGGAAGGCGACCTGATCGCCGCGACGCATGGCCGCTCTTTCTGGATTCTCGACGACCTCTCCGCGCTCCGTCAGATGAGTCCGGAGATTGCTCGCTCTCCGGCGCACCTGTTCAAGCCGCGCAAGGTCTATCGCGCAAGCTTTGGTGGTGGCGGAGGAAACGGCGCGGCGGGCGGACATCCGACCGGCGCGAATCCTCCCTCAGGCGGCGTTGTCTACTACTCGCTGGCGCAACCCCGCCAGCTGGTGACGATCGATTTCCTCGACGCGCAGGGAAAAATCATTCGCACGTTTACCAGTCAGCAGGACCCCGCAGTCGCGGCTGATTCTATTCGTGCCGACAGCATTCGCTCGGCGCGCAACGACAGCCTGCGGCGCGCCGGCGTGACGCCCGACACCGCGGCCCGCACTGAGGCGAGAGGCGAAGAGTCGCCGCCGAGCGAAGAGGCCCCGGCGCGGCGGCCGCCTCCACCGCGGGTCGCGAACAAAGCCGGCCTCAACATGTTCGCCTGGAATTTGCGCTATCCTGATCCCTCCGTATTCGAGAACATGATTCTCTGGGCAGGCAGCATTTCAGGACCAGTGGTCCTGCCGGGAACGTACTCCGTCCGCCTCAACGTGAACGGTCAGCGGTATACGCAGCCTCTCACGATTGTGAGAGATCCGCGAAGCACTGCAACCGACGCCGATCTGAAGGAACAATTCGACTTCCTCATGCGTATTCGCGATAAGACCAGCCAGGCAAACGATGCCGTCAAGACCATTCGTAACGTGAAAGCGCAGCTCACAGATCGCGCCAAGAAAATGCCGGCGGACAAGAGCGTCGCGTTTTCTCGCGTCGCGGCGGACTTGTCGAACAGGCTCTCCGCGATCGAGGGCGAGATTTATCAGGTCAGAAACCAGTCGAGCCAGGACCCGCTCAACTACCCGATCAAACTGAACAACAAGATCGCGGCACTCTCGGGTGTCGTTGGCGGAACCGACGCGAAACCGACGAGCCAGTCGTACACGGTGTTCAACGATCTCTCGGCGCAGCTGGACCGACAACTGTCGGCTGTGCGTGGCGCGCTCATCATCCTGCCGTCGATCAACACAACGCTGAAGGCAGCCGGCTTGCAGCCGATCGTGCCAAGCACCGAGGAGGTCAAGCCTTCTCCTGGTAGCGTGCCGTCGATGACTGACGCAGGCGAAAATGG
>DASWBC010000035.1:0-4796 GCA_036390815.1 Gemmatimonadaceae bacterium | reverse complement strand
CCATTCCCACCGGGCTGATACCGGCCCGCACGGTATTCTGGAATCCTTCCTGATCCGCCTCGGCCTCGTCCTGCCGACTAAACCGCGCGAACACGGCGCCGCCGAGCACATTGATCGCCGCTCCGGCAGCCTGGCTGTTGCAGACGCTCGTGAGGACGCACGCCAGAGTCACGCCGATGTTTGCGCCCTGCGCCTTCTCCATCTGCTTCACCGTGTGGCGCCGTACGACGTGTCCGATCTCGTGACCGAGAACGCCGGCGAGCTCGTCCATCTGGTCGGAGCGCTCGATGAGTCCCCGATTCACGTACACGAAGCCGCCAGGCACCGCAAAGGCGTTCACTTCCTTGGAATCGACGATGAAGAATTGCCAGTCGAGATCACGGCGGGCAGTGAGTCGGGCGATCGAGTCTCCAAGGACGTTGATATAGCGATTGATCTCCGGATCCTGGACGATCGGTAGTTGCGCGTTGATCTGTTGCGCATATTCCTGTCCCATCTGCACTTCCTGTTGCTGCGAAATGCCGCACGCAGTAAGGGAGCAGGTAATCGCGATACCTACGACAATTCGCTTCATTGTTACTCCAGCAATGGGATTTCAAATGAGACGCGGAGGCAAGTCCTATTCCAGCTGAGCCCTAACAAACAACGCGTGAAACTCCTTACACTAGCCCGTGATCTGGGTCGCAGAAAGTCCCGCGAAAAGCACTCGCTCTTCGTGGCCGAGGGCGTACGCTCGGTCGAGGAGCTGCTCCGCTCGGACCTCGCCGTTCGCGGCGCGCTCGTTGCCCCCCAGCTCGCCGACGCCCCCCGAGGCCAGGCCTTGAGAAAGACTCTCGACGAGTCCGGCATCGAGGTGACGGAGGTCTCCGAAAAAGACTTCCGTTCCGCCGCCGAAACCGAGTCGCCGCAGGGCGTCATTGCGATCGGAGAAGTTCCGGAGCGCTCGCTTGATACACTCGATGTCGCCGGAGTGTGCCGCTTGATCGTCCTTGATGGGGTGCAGGACCCCGGCAACGCGGGCACCATTGTCCGAACGGCGGCGGCACTCGGTGCCACCGCGACGATCGCGCTTCCGGGCACAGTCGATCTTTGGAACCCCAAGGTGATCAGGAGCTCGATGGGCGCCCAGTTTCAGCATCAGGCGTTTCACGCGGGAATTGACGATCTGCTGAGTTTTCTCGCGACCAAGAAAATCGACCTGTGGGCGACCGACGCCGGTGGAAGCCCACTGGAAAACGGCCGCGCTCCAGTGCGACTCGCGATCGCCGTCGGCAATGAGGGCTCCGGATTGTCTCCAGCGATTCGCGCGAAGGCGCAACGCACTGTTTCGCTTCCGATCGCCCGTAACGTCGAGTCCCTCAACGTCGCGGTTGCGACCGGAATCATACTCTACCAGCTTCGATCATGATTGAAATTCTTCAAGGCATTTACGTATTCGTGATCGGCGCCGCAATCGGCTCTTTCCTCAACGTCTGCATTGGCCGTTGGCCGGAAGGCCTTTCAGTGGTGAAGCCGAGGTCCAGGTGCCCCAAGTGCGGCCACCAGATCAAGGCATCCGAGAATATCCCGATCCTTAGCTGGATGATCCTGCGCGGCAGGTGCAGCGGTTGCCACGAGCGAATCTCGATCCAGTATCCGATCGTCGAGCTGCTTGTGGGACTGATCTGGCTCGACGCCTATGGCCACCTGGGAATGACGTTCACGGCTTTCCGCGTAGCTGTTTTCGCGACAGTGCTGCTCGGTATCGCGATAACCGACGCGAAACATTTCCTGATTCCCGACGGCTTCACGGTTTTCGGGCTGTTCTTCGTCCTCCTGACGTCCTTTGTCGCGCTGTACCTCGGGGAATCGGAGCCGTTTGCCGGGCCGTGGGATGCGGTTCTCGGGATGTGCGTCGGTGCCGGCGCGATCTCGATCGTCGGTTGGCTCGGCGAAGTGTGGCTCAAGCGTCCAGCGATGGGTTTTGGCGACGTGACGCTCATGGCCGTCGTGGGCGCGGCGGTGGGTCCTGCGCGGTCGCTGCTCACGATCTTCATTGCCGCGGTGATCGCTCCGATAGTCTTGCTGGCAATCGTGTACCCGCTGTCCGCGCGCGGACTCGCCGACGACAAGGGACAGACTGAGCTCGCGCTCGAAACCGGGGGAGAATGGCGCAAGCGTGAGCTTCCTTTCGGCGTCTTTCTTGCGCCCGCGGCTCTCGTCGCCCTGGTTCACGGAAATGCGCTCATTGCGTGGTATCTGCGCGTCTCCGGTCTTTGAAAGCGGTAGCAACACCTCGTAGGTCTCCTCTAATCTGTGTGCAATGAGCGTTCAGCTTAAGCGAAGTCTTGTTCTCGTCGGTGGCGCGCTTCTGACGTTGGTGCCCGCGTGTGAAAGTCAGAAGCCGAAATACGAAGGCCCCTACGCCGCGGAAGTCACGGAAGCCATACCGATGATCGAGAAGGCGGTCGGGCTCACGTACAAGACGCCGCCAAAGGTGGAAACGCGCTCCAAGGAGCAGGTGCGCGAATTCGTGACGAAGCAATTCACCGATTCATTGGCCGCGCACGACATCGCCGGGCAGGAGGCAGCCTACAAGCTGTTCGGCATGATCCCCGACTCGCTGAAGCTGCAGGCGTTTCTCACCAGCCTGCTCGAGGAGCAGATCGTCGGCTACTACGACCCCCACACGAAGGTGCTCTATGTCGTCGATGGCGCTCCAAAGGACGTGGTTGGGCTGACGATCACCCATGAGCTCGTGCACGCGCTGCAGGACCAGTACATCAGTCTCGACTCTGTTCAGAAGGTAAAGGACGACAACGACCGGCTATCGGCGGCGCAGTCCGTCTTCGAGGGGCAGGCCGTCTACGAGCAAATCTCGACCATGCTCGGCGGGTCCAACATCGCGATCAACCTACCCGGAGGCTGGGATCGCATCAGGGAGATGATACGCGACGAACAGGGATCGCAGCCCATTTTTGCATCCGCTCCGCGAACAATCCAGGAGACGCTGATCTTTCCGTATCTGAGCGGCGCCGAGTTCTATCGCAACTACAAGGAACGGAAGCCGGGCTCGATCATCTACCAGGACATGCCGGTATCGACCGAGCAGATAATCCATCCCGCCGCGTATTTCCTGACGCGGGACGCGCCCACGCGAGTGACGCTGGGCACGCTCTCGAACGCAACGAAGGTCTACGAGAACGACCTCGGCGAGTTCGAGACCCGCCTTTTCCTGTACCAGCAGCTGGACGACCAGAACGAGGCCGTCCGTGGCGCGACTGGATGGGACGGCGATCGCTATGCGGTGGTGAACACGCCGCAGGGCCAGGGGATCGTGTGGCTTACCGTCTGGGACTCGCCGGTGGAAGCGGGCGAGTTCTTCCATCTCGCCGGGCAGGGTGTCGAGAAACGCCACTCGACCAAGGCGACAAAGACTTCGACCGACCTCGTCAAGAATTATTCAGCGGCGGGAAGAACGATCCAGGTCTCGACCATGGAAATTCAGGGTCGCCCGGTTGTGATCTACGTGGACATTCCCGCCGGAGCGAACCCGAACATCATCAACACGACGCAGGTGACGCTCAAGGAGTAGCTCAGAGGCCGAGCAGCTTCTGCAGGCCGAAAGTGCAGACTCCGATCAGCCCGCCGAGCACGTAGCCCGTGGTGATGATCAGATTCAGCTCGTTCTGAATCACGCTGCGCAAAATCTCCTCGACGCGGTCCACGCTGAACGCCATCACCTTGCGTTCGACCATCGCCTGCACGTCGAGCTTCTTGATCAGCTCGGGAAGCTGGTCGTGCACCCACTCCCAGATAACCGGCGCCGCCTGAGCGGCGAGTCTCCTCGGTGCTTCCGGATCTTTCTTCGCTTCGACGTCGCCGAGGATATCCGAGATCGGCTGCTGCAGATAGGTGAGAATCGCGTCGTGGATCGCCTTCGAGATCTCATCCCTGATCTCGGGCTCCTCGAGCAGGCCCACGACCTGCTCCACGCCGTCGTTCTCGATCGCGTCGAGGACGGTGTCGAATTTTTTCTCCGTCATCATCAGCTTCGCGAACACGCGCTCGTGGAAACGCATGTCGTCGACGAAGCGGTTGAACATTGAATGGAGAGCGGTGCGCAGCTTGAGTCGTGTCGTCGGCTGACCAAGGAATGCGCCCAGCTTCGTCATCGCGACGGGCAGGTAGGCCGTCATCGCGCCTTCCAGTGCCGTTACGACCGCGGGCGGAACCTTGTCGATGAGCGGCTCACGCGAAGTCAGGATCGTCGTGATGACGTCCTCGATCCGGGATTGGAACGCCGCCAACAGCTCGGGGCGGGCGAGCTCCTTCTGCAGGTCTCCGGGCGTGAGCAGCCGCTCGCCGACCGTGCGACCGAGACTCTTCGCCAGCCGCGCCTGGTTCTTGGGGATCGCACCCATGAATCCGAACCGCTTTTGCTTCGGATTGAAGAGCATCCACACCGCCACCGTGTCGGAGAGCCCTCCAGCCAGAGTGCCGACGAAGACGTGGATGCCGAACTGGACCCAGCTACTCTCGAGATTCACCTACTTCGTGACTGCCGCCGCCGACTCCGACCGGTTGATCGACGCCGTGCTCGAATCGCCGACCGCATTCTTGGCCGGCACATCGCCGTGCGGCTCGGCGGCGTCAGCAAAGGTTCCCGGCGGCTTGGGCAAAAGCGCGAGGTGAATGATGTCGTCCATCGTCGAGACGTAAGTGAAGGTCATGCTGTTCACGACCTCGTCGGGAATGCCCCGCAGGTCCTTTGCGTTCGCCTTCGGCAGCAACACCTGCCGCAGTCCCGCGCGGTA
>DASWBC010000034.1:0-4705 GCA_036390815.1 Gemmatimonadaceae bacterium | reverse complement strand
GCGAGGGAGCGTAGTTAGGGGCTCCGCCCAAGCGGGTGCGCGGCCGAAGAGGACATCCTCACCGACCGACCGCGCGACGATCCCATAGCAGCGATTCGCGTTGCGTAGCCACTAAATGATGTAAAGCCGCAACAAGCGCGCGGTTACGCTCGATGCGTGCAAAGTCTCGAGCGTGCCCTTGGACTTCTGCGACGTGCGCGCGCAGTCGAGGGATTAAGCTCAATTCTATCGGAGCTCGGGTTCAACGGACCCCCACTCCGACTCGACAAACAGGCTCGGACAACGCTCGGGCTCCCCACCAACATCCGCTCGGCGACGATCGCGCTCGGAGCCGATTGTCTCCGCGGTCTCGTCCTGGAACTGGACGACGCTTCCGACATCAGGCAGACGCTTGGATCGACGGCAAAGGCGCTTTCGACCAACGCTCCACAGTTTCTCTGGATCGTCTGCGGGCTCAGGCCGGACGTTGGCGAGCTCGCAATCGCGTGCTGGTCATCGGCTCGATCGCGTGTTCGTGTTAACTCACTCGTGTGTCGGGTCGACAGGCTGCACACCAGCGATGCCGAGACTCTGTGTGCGCTCTCCGCTGTGGTCGGCGACTCGGATCTGCTCACCCACTCGCGATGGCTGGATGTTCTCGGCCGCGAGGCAATCACGAACCGATTCTTCACCGCTCTTCAACGAGTCGTCGCGGAGCTTGCCGAATCCCTGAGCGGCCGGGCAAGCCAGACGGAGCGGGGCGAGCTCGCACTGCTCTACATCTCGAGACTCATCTTTCTCTCATTTCTCGAGACCAGAGGATGGCTCAATGGCGATTTCGGCTTTCTGAGCAATGGATATTCCCGCTGCCTCGTCGGAGGCGGAGGATATCAGAAGAAAGTATTGGAACCGCTCTTCTTCGGAACTCTGAACACGGCTGTACGCGCCCGCTCGGAGCGAGCGAAGCAGTTCGGGCGAATTCCATTTCTCAACGGCGGACTCTTCGCCCGTTCGCATCTCGAGAAGCAGCGACGCACCAGCGTGTTCACCGACGAATCGTTCGGCAACGCCTACGGCTCCCTTCTCTCTCATTACCGCTTCAGCGGACGCGAAAACTCGGCCGATTGGTCCGAGGCGTCGATCGATCCCGAGATCCTGGGCAAGACGTTCGAGGCTCTCATGGCTGCGCCCGACCGAAAAACGAGCGGCGCGTTTTACACACCCCAGGATCTGGTTGAGGATGTCACCGGGCACGCCATCGCGTCGCTCCCCGACGCCGCTGATCGGATAGACGCACTTCGCCGAATCAAAGTCCTGGATCCGGCGTGCGGTTCCGGCGCGCTTCTCGTCCACGCGCTCGAGCGGATCTCTACGCTCAGGAAAGACCAGGGTGAAGCCGGCTCAATCGCCGACATCCGGCGACGTGTGCTGACGTCTTCGATCTTTGGCGTGGATCTCAATCCGATGGCCGTCTGGCTCTGCGAGCTGCGTCTCTGGCTCTCGATCGTGATCGAGAGCGATAATGCCGACCCAATGCGCGTCGCGCCGCTTCCCAATCTCGACCGCCACATCCGCGTTGGCGATTCGCTCGCGGGCGGAGCATTCGATGATCGCGGTGCGCCATTCAGCGGGAGCAGGATCGTGAGTGTACGCGCTCGTTATATGAGGGCCGTGGGGCAGCGAAAGCGTACCCTTGCTCTGGCCCTCGATCGCCTGGAGCGCTCGGCCGCTCTCGATGTACTGAAGCACAGGCGCGTCAGGCTGAGCACCGAACGCAAGGAGATTCTAATCGCCTTGCGAACCAGGGACTTGTTCGGTGATCGACACGCTCCAAGTGCGGACACCCGACTCCGGCTCGCTGGCATTAGGTCCCACCTCAGAGACAGCACGCTTCGAATAAAGGCCTTACGCGCGGGAGCCGCGCTTCCCTTCTCGTTTGCCGCGCACTTCTCCGATGTGGCCGCCGCTGGAGGATTCGACGTGATCATCGGCAACCCGCCATGGGTGCGCGTGCACCACATCGCCGAGACATCGCGCAAGCGGCTGAGGAGGGATTTCGCGGTATATCGAAACGCCGCCTGGGAGAGCGGAGCGACGCTCGCCGGTGCGGGGCGTGGCTTCGCCGCCCAGATCGACATGGCGGCGCTTTTTGTCGAGCGGTCGTGTGAGCTCCTCCGGCCCGGCGGCACTCTCGCGCTACTACTCCCAACCAAATTGTGGCGTTCTTTGGCGGGCGGTGGAGTGCGCCAATTGCTTTTCGATCACACAGACATCGTCGCGCTCGAAGATTTGGTTGAATCGCATTCGCAGTTCGACGCCACGGTTTATCCATCGCTGCTCGTTGCTCGCCGGCGCATGGATCGCTCTGATTGTTTGCGGCCGACGCTGAGGGTGGCCGTTCGCGCGACGCATGGCAAAATCCAGTGGAACTGTCCGCACGAGCTGCTGCACCTCGACAACACACCTGGCAGCCCATGGGTGCTGATCCCGCCGCGCGCGCGTAAAGCTTTCGATCGAATCGCGCGCGCCGGCGTCCCCTTCTTTCAAAGCGAGTTCGGGCGCCCGCTTCTGGGCGTCAAGACAGGATGCAACAGCGCCTACATCGTGCGGGTCGATTCGATCGACGGCGACGTCGCATGCATATCCGCCGGTGGCCGAATTGGCCTGATCGAGCGCAGCATGCTTCGCCCACTCATTCGCGGCGAGACGCTGGACAAATGGGCTCTCACGGGGCCTCGAGAGTATCTGGTCTGGCCACACGATCAGCACGATCGACCTCGACGCGAGCTCCCGCCACTCGCACGGCGGTGGCTGCTCCGCTTTCATGACGTGTTGAGCGCACGAAGCGATCTCCACGGCCGATTCCCCTGGTGGTCGGTGTTCCGCACCGAGAGCGCAAGTCACGAGAGGCCGCGGGTTGTATGGGCCGACTTCGGGTTGGCTCCGCGCGCGATCGTCCTCGAGGCGGGAGAGCCGTTTGTCGCCCTCAACAGCTGCTATGTAGCGAGCTGCAAAACAAGCGGCGATGCCTACGCGCTCGCAACTCTCCTCAATAGCTCGCTGTCTGCCGCCTGGCTCAATTCGATCGCCGAGCCCGCCCGTGGCGGCTATCGGAGGTACCTCGGCTGGACCCTGTCGCTTCTCCCGATTCCAGCGGACTGGAATCATGCCCGCACGCTGCTGTCCCCATTGGGTTACCGGGGCATGTGCGGCGACATCCCTACCGACGACGAGATGCTCAGCTCGGCGTTGGATGCTTATCACCTCAATCTCGCTGACGTGCAGCCTCTGCTCTCCTGGACGATCGACTGCGATTAGAATCCGCTGCTGTCGTGCGCTCGCGGATTGCGCGATTGATCCTGGCCGAGCCGTCGTCGCAGGCAACGGTGGGAACCATCTCCCTCCAGCCGCACCAGATCTCAGCGGTGTCTCGCCTGCGGGTAGCCCTGGATCAATTCGGTGGAGCGCTGCTCTCCGACGATGTGGGCATGGGTAAGACCTACGTTGCAACGGCGGTAGCACAGGAATATGCGCGCCGTCTGGTCGTCGCCCCCGCGGCTCTGACCCCGATGTGGCGCGCTGCGCTCACGGCGACTGGGACTGTCGCCGAGATAGTGACGTTCGAGTCGTTGAGCCGCGCAGATGGGGACGAATTGCGCGGCCACCGTCGCGCTGAAGCGGAGCGGGAGCGCTATGATCTGATCGTCGTGGACGAAGCCCACCACGCGAGAAATCCCGCGACCAACAGGTATTTCGCGCTCGCATCGCTGGCTCGAGGAGCGCGTGTGTTGCTTCTCAGCGCGACGCCGATTCACAATCGACGCGCCGATCTCGTGTCCCTGCTTTCGTTGTTCCTGGGATCGAGGGCGCGCTCGATGACATCCGCCGAGCTCGCGCTCTGCGTCGTGCGTCGCGAGCACGGCCAACTGGAGGGGACGCTCGCCATTCCCGCCGTGTCGTCCCCGACGCATCACCAGCTCTCCGACAACCCGGGAGTGATCGAGTACTTGATGACTCTTCCGCCACCCATTCCAGTTCGCGACGGGGGGCTCGGTGGTGTCCTTATCGGTCGAGGCCTGGCGCATCAGTGGGCGTCAAGTGAAGCCGCCTTGCGCGAAGCGGTTCGACGGCGCATCGCGCGGGCGACGGCGCTCTGCGCATCCCTGGAAGCCGGGACCTACCCGACGGCGCGAGAGCTGGAGACCTGGACCTATGGCGATGGCGCGTTGCAACTGGGATTTCCGGAGCTGCTCTCCGCGCCCACCGCTAACCATGCCGATCTACTCGATGCGGTTCGTGCGCATCTCCGCGCGCTTGGGGAGTTTCGCGCGCCATTTTGTTCCGCGACTGCGCTCGACGAGGAGCGAGCGAGAATCGTGGCGGAAATCCGGAACTCGCACGCCGCCGCGAAGATCGTCGTGTTTGCTCAGTACTCCGAGACGGTGTCCATGCTATTCCGGCGATTGGCCGCAGCGGGACGCGTGGCGATGCTTACGTCCCATGGTGCGAGAGTCGCCGGTGGGGCGCTCACGCGTGCAGAGGCAATCGGTCGCTTCGCTCCACACGCGAGTCATTTTCCACCTCCGGGTTCCGCCGAAGCGATCGATCTGCTCCTGACGACGGATCTGCTGAGTGAGGGAGTGAATCTGCAGGACGCCGCCGTGGTCGTTCATCTGGATATCCCATGGACGCTCGCGCGAATGGAGCAGCGCGTCGGGCGCGTCGC
>DASWBC010000033.1:0-5143 GCA_036390815.1 Gemmatimonadaceae bacterium | reverse complement strand
GCGATTCCGAGCTCATGCTCGGAAGGCTGGTGGAATCCGGCTATGAATCCGTCGAGCAGCCCGACGGCGCGGACGTGATCCTCATCAACACCTGCGCGATCCGCGAGCACGCCGAGCAGCGTGTGATCGGCCGGATAGGTGAGATGAAGAGCCGGATGAAACGCGACGCCGTGCTTGGCATCACCGGCTGCATGGCGCAACGGCTCGGTTCGCAGCTGCTCGATCGCGCCAGGCACGTGAGCCTCGTGATCGGTCCCGACGGCTATCGTGATTTGCCCTCGCTGATAGAGAGCGCCCGCGCCGGCGTCCGCACGACGGCCACGGAGTTCGATCTCGAGGAGCACTACGAGGATTTCCAGCCGCGCCGGTTCGACGGAGTAAAGGCGTGGATTCCGGTGCAGCGCGGCTGCGACTACAAGTGCACGTACTGCATCGTCCCGACGACCCGCGGGCCGGAAAGAAGTCGTCAGCTGGCGGAGGTCGTGCGCGAAACAGAAGTCGTCGTTGCGTCGGGGATCTCGGAGATCGTCCTGCTCGGGCAGACCGTCAACTCGTACTTCGACGGCCAGCACGATTTCGCGGATCTCCTGCGCGCTGTCGGTGGAGTCCCGGGCGTGAGAAGGCTGCGGTTCACGAGTCCGCACCCGAACGATTTCAGCAAGGCCGTGATCAGAGCGATGGCCGAGACCGAGGCCTACTGCGAGCATGTGCATCTTCCAATGCAGTCGGGCTCCACGCGCACGCTCAAGCGAATGCTGCGTCGCTACACGCGCGAGCAGTACCTAGCGTGCGTGGATGAGCTGCGCGCAGCGATTCCGAATGTTTCGCTGACGACCGACGTAATCGTCGGGTTTCCGGGCGAGACCGAAGCCGATTTCGAGGAAACGCTGAGCGCCGTGCGGGAAGTCGGGTTCGACGACGCGTACACCTTCAAGTTCTCGCTTCGGGACGGAACGCCCGCTACCCGCCTTCCGGTGTCCGACACAATCTCCGACGAAATTGCGAGCGACAGGCTGGCGAGACTCATCGCTGCCATTCGCGGCGCCAATCGGGAGCGGAACCTCAAGCTCCTCGGCGAGCGGCGCGAAGTTCTCGTCGAAAAATCCGCGCGGCGCGGCGGATTGCTTCAATCGCGGACGCGGGACTTCAAGGTCGTCATGATCCCGGGCGATGTTTCCCTGATCGGGCAATACCTCACCGTCAAGCTTACCGGGACCACCGGCTCGACCTTCCTCGGCCAGGTCGTCGGCCAGCGCGCGGAGCTTCCCCTCGCGGTGTAATTCGCTGGGTTGATTGCGCCACTCGTGGCGTAATCCGCTCGCTTTGATTGCGCGATCCGCGGAATGATTCCGCTGCTGTCGCATTAGCGACCTAGGATTGGGCAGCGCTCGGTCGGAGCCCAGCTGCCGCTCATCACAGCCGCATACATCGCATACATAAGCGGCCTTCTCGCCGGCTTTGGCGGCTTTGCCTGGATCGCGGTCGTCGTTGCCGCGATCGCGTTCGCGGCCGCGTGGTTTCGCGCGCGTTCGGAGCAGTCAGCGCTCGCCCTCGTATTCGCGGCCGCGGCGATTCTCGCGGTCACGACGCCACCTCCCGAGCGTCCGACTGTTCACATGGGGAAGCGTGAGCCTCCGTCCGACATTCTGTCGCGCGTCAGAGCGCGCGCCGCTCGCTCGATAGACCGGACGTTCGGGGATGATGCTCCGCTGGCGCGGGCGCTCCTCATCGCGGATCAACATCAGATCCCGACCGAGATGCGCGATCGCTATGCCTCGGCGGGACTGATTCACATGCTCTCGATCTCGGGTCTTCATGTCGCTGTGATCGCGGCCGCGATGGAACTTCTCTTTCAGGTCGCTCGCATGTCGCGCCGGGTCTCGCTGTTTGGCGCATTCGTGGCGACCGGTGTGTACGTGGCCGTAATAGGAGCGCCACCGCCGGCGCTCAGGTCGGCCGCGATGCTCGGAGTGTCGATGGCTTCGCGTCTCTCGCAGCGGCCGACATCCCCCTGGGCGGCGTGGGCCGTCGGCGCGCTGGTGCCACTCGTTCAACCCAGAATCGCCGTGGACGTGGGCTATCAACTCAGCGTTCTGGGCATGTGCGCTCTGGTGGCGGCTGGATCACTTTGGCGACGTCACCTCGCCAGCCGATTGGATGGATGGAAGGGTAAGCTCGCCAGCGAGCTGGTCACGTCCCTCGTGGCTTGCGCGGTCACCGCACCGCTCGTTGCCTGGGTGTTCGGCCGAATCAGCATGATCGCGCCGTTGTCCAATCTGGTTGCTGCGCCGATCGTCACGCTTGCTCAGCCCATCCTGTTTCTGGCACTGCTCGTCTCGCCGCTCGGATCGGTCGCCCGATTCTTTGCGCAGGCTGTGCACCCGCTTCTCTTCGCGTTCGACTGGGTCGCGTGGGCGGCGGCCTCCACACCCGGTGCTGCCTTTACCGTAACGACTACGCTCATAACAGCCCTCCTTGGCGCAATCGCGGCCATCGCCCTGGTCGTTGCGTGCTCGAGTCGCTTCCCCGCACGCCCGGCGATCATGGGATTAGTCGCGCTCGCGGCTATGGTGGTGTTCCCCGTCCTGCCGCCTTCTCGCACCGACCGCGTCGAGCTCCACGTTCTCGATGTGGGACAGGGGGACGCCATCCTGGTTCGAACGAATCGTGGCCGCTGGATATTGCTCGATGCAGGCCCCGCCTGGCGTGGCGGCGATGCTGGCCGCACGACCGTGCTGCCCTACATGCTTCGGCGGGGTGGCTCACTCGAGGCGTTCGTTCTTTCTCATCCACATACTGATCACGTAGGCGGAGCGGCGAGCGTTCTCAATGCGATGCGTCCACACGCTTACTGGGATGCGGCGTTCGCGGGCGGATCGGATTCGTACATCGCATCACTCGCCGCGGCCAGAAAGTTGGGCATGGAATGGCATCGCGTTCATCCCGGAGATTCCATTCGGGTAGACGGAGTGAGTGTCTCCTTCCTGGCGCCTGATTCCGCGTGGACGGTCGGGCTCAAGGATCCGAACCTCGCGAGCACGATCGCCGTCGTGCGTTACGGTGTGGTGCGCTTTCTGCTCGTTGGAGACGCCGAGCGTGCGGAAGAGGACTGGCTTTTGGCGCATCATCGGGATGAGCTCCGCGCCCAGGTCCTCAAAGTTGGCCATCATGGCAGCTCGACCAGCAGTAGCGACGCTTTCCTGGCCGCGGTTCATCCGGACGTCGCAGTAATTTCCGTGGGGGTCGGCAACGTGTACGGTCATCCCAGCAACGATGTCCTGCACGCGCTGTCGCGAATTGGAGCCGAGGTGCTCCGGACCGATGAAATGGGAACGGTCATCGTGCGCACGGATGGTGTTCACATCGAGATCGAGGCAAAGGGAGACAAATGGGAGCTGGCTCGCGATTCGTCAGAGCGTTGATCGGAGAGAGGATCGAGCTTCCCGAGCACATGGTGCGCCGTTATCCTGAGCTGGCGGAGGCGACCTATCGTCGCGGCGGGTTGCCGGTCCGCATCGGTGGTTGGTCGTTGGGGACGAGCACGGCGGCGGCAATCACGCTCTGGCGAACGGTGTTCGTTGCGCCCGGCACGGCTCTCGATGCCGAACTCCTCTTGCACGAGCTCCGTCACGTCCACCAATTTTTGGAACACAGGGCATTTCCCGTCAGCTATCTCTGGCAGTCCATCCGTTACGGCTACACGCGTAACGCTTACGAAGTCGATGCTCGCCGGTATTCCGCGTCCCGCCTCGGTACCGGTGACAAGGATCTCTGAGTGGTGAAGCACACCGCGACATCAGTCGTAACGATCGAGCGTTTCATCATCGAGCAGGAAAAGCTCCACCCGGAAGCGACGGGCGAGCTCTCCGGCCTTCTCTACGATCTCGCGCTCGCGGCGAAGATGATCGCCAACAAAGTGCGTAGCGCCGGGCTGGCGGACATACTCGGCGCGACCGATCTCGAGAACATTCAGGGAGAAACGCAGCAGAAGCTCGACGTGTTGGCGAACGAGATCATCATCAAGGCGGTGGACCACGGGGGACGTCTCTGCGCAATGGCGTCAGAGGAGGAGCCGGGAATCATCGACATCCCAGCCAACTTTCGCTGCGGAAAATACTGCCTTCTGTTCGACCCGCTCGACGGCTCGTCGAACATCGACGTCAACGTGCCGGTCGGCACGATCTTCTCCGTCGTCCGCAAGATCACTCGGGGCAGCCGCGGCGAGATGGAGGACATGCTGCAGCCGGGACGGCGGCAGGTCGCCGCGGGCTATGTCATCTACGGATCGAGCACGATGCTGGTGTACACCACCGGCCAGGGTGCTCACGGATTCACGCTCGATCCTTCACTGGGGGAATTCCTTCTCTCACATCCGAACATCCGGACGCCCGACATTGGGAGATACCTGTCGGTCAACGACTCCTACCACAGCCAGTGGGAGTCGAACGTCCAGAATCTGATGAGCTACTATCGCGGACAGGATGGCAATCGCCAGCCGATGAGTACGCGGTACGTCGGCTCGCTCGTCGCCGATTTCCATCGCAATCTCCTTGGCGGCGGTCTCTTCGCGTATCCCGCCAACCGAAGGAACAAGCGCGGCAAGCTTCGCCTCCTTTACGAGGCGTGTCCTCTTGCCTTCATCGTCGAGCAGGCCGGCGGCGCCGCAACCGATGGCCAGGAGCGCATCCTCGACATCCATCCGACCGAGCTGCATCAGCGGACCCCGCTCTTCATCGGCAGCGCCAACGACGTCGATGCCGCGCGCAAGATGCTGGGAGAGGCGAAGAGTGCCAGCTCGGTTTCGCCGGTGGGGTCGGTAGGCGCGTGAAACCCCGCCGGCGCCCCGGCCGGCGCGCGTGAGGAAGCACGAGCCCGGCGAGAAGCTCTCTCCATCGGGCATCCCCCTCAAAACGGTGTACCGGCCGGAAGATGCGGAGCTCGACTACGCGTCCGAGCTCGGCGATCCGGGAGAATGGCCGTACACGCGCGGCGTTCAGCCTTCGATGTATCGCGGACGACTCTGGACCATGCGTCAGTACGCCGGGTTCGGGAGCGCGAAGGGAACGAATGAGCGCTTCAAAATGCTGCTCGACGCCGGACAGACGGGCCTCTCCGTTGCGTTCGATCTTCCAACCCAGATGGG
>DASWBC010000032.1:0-1516 GCA_036390815.1 Gemmatimonadaceae bacterium | reverse complement strand
GACATTGACGGCGGGCTTCAACTGTCCCAGCGCTTCAAAGGTGCCGAGGACGCCGGCGCCGCCGCACATGTCGAACTTCATGAACTCCATCCCCTGCGCGGGCTTGATGGAGATTCCACCGCTGTCGAAGCAGAGACCCTTGCCGATCAGAACCACCGGCTTGGTGTTTGGCTTGCCGCCCTTGTACTCGAGCGCGATGAGCTTGGGATCCTGCGGAGTTCCCTGCGCGACCGCGAGGAACGAGCCCATCTTCTCGGCTTCCATCTCCCGGCGCCCGAGCACAGTGATGCTCATGTTGTAGCGCTTCGCGATGTCGGCGGCCGTTTGGGCGAGATACTCGGGCGTGCAGAGGTTGCCCGGCATCATTGCCAGCCGGCGTGCCAGACTCTGTCCTGACCCAATCGCCTGCCCGCCCGCCAATCCTCTGCGGCTGTCATCGGTATTGCTGGTCAGAATCACTGCCTTTTCGAGCGGCTTCTTTCGCTCTGCTTCCGGGGGCGGGGATTTCAGGTCCGGGTATTCCCACGCACCCGCAATGAGTCCGATGGTGATCGATTCGGTCTCCTCCGGCGTGATCTGTCCGGAGTACCAGACCATCTCGCCGACACCAAGCCGGTTGGCGTTGCGGGCGGCGAGAGTGGCGGCACGCTTGAATGCGGCTCGGCGATCGGTCACCGCTCCCATGCCGACAAGGAGCAGGCGCCTCGGACCCTTGGCCACGCCCGTGAGATGGAGCATCTCATCGCGCGTTCCGCGGAAATCCTTCATCTCGATTGAGCGTGTGAGCGAACCCTGAGTGGCAGAGTCCAGCCCGGCGATTCCCGCGATGGTCGGGTTTTCCGGAAGCGCGACGACCAGGAGGGAAGTTCCGACCTCGGCCGCATTTGCGGAGTTGATGCTGACAGCGAGCATCTAGCTCTTCATTCCAGCGATCACCTGATCGCCAAACGCGGAGGTCGAGATTTCCGTCGCGCCGGGCATCTGGCGCGCGAGGTCGTACGTGACGCGCTTCGCTTTGATGGCGTTCTCCACTCCCTTGATGATCAGAGCCGTCGCTTCCTTCCAGCCCATGTACTCGAACATCATCGCGCCAGATAGAATGACGCTGCCCGGATTGATTTTGTCGAGGTTCGCGTACTTGGGGGCGGTTCCGTGGGTCGCTTCAAATATGGCTACCCCGTCGCCGACGTTGCCGCCCGGCGCGATGCCGAGACCGCCGACCTGCGCCGCCGCCGCGTCAGAGAGATAGTCGCCGTTGAGATTGGGCGTCGCGATCACGGAGTACTCCGATGGGCGCAGCAGCATCTGCTGAAACATCGAGTCCGCAATGCGGTCCCGAATCACCACTGCGTCCGCGCGCGCGGTCGGTCCGCCCTTCGCCAGCTCCGCCTCAGTCGTGGTGTCGTTCGGAAATTTCTCGCGGGCGACCTCGTAGCCCCAATCCCGAAAGGCTCCCTCCGTGAACTTCATGATGTTGCCCTTGTGGACGAGCGTCACCGACGGCTTGCCGTTGTCG
>DASWBC010000031.1:0-3760 GCA_036390815.1 Gemmatimonadaceae bacterium | reverse complement strand
ACCCCACCCGCGCGCGCAGCGAGAACGTGTACCACTTGTACTCGCTACCCGTCTGCCCTGGCCCGGCTACGTTCGCATAGCCGCCGGCGGCGCTGACTTCGCGAGCCGGATCGAAGCGATATCCCAACGACATCGCAGCGCGCTCGGCGAGACGTGAGCCCCCGCTCGAACCAAAGAACTCGATGCTCTGCCGGCCGAGGCCTACATCTGCATCCGCATTCCAGCCCAGCTGGCCGCCGATGCGTCCGCGACCGCTTGCCTCTGCGAGGGTGTATCGCCGTGGCGCGAAGTAGCCATCCGCCGACGTCGTGTCGTAGCCGAATTGGCGCCCGCCGACAGCGAGACTCCAGTTCCGGCTTTGGGTCCATCGGAGGGTAGACGAGAACGCATTCCGCGCGTTCTCGCGTGTGCCGCCTGTCATTTTAGCATGGCTCGCCGCGCCGGAGAGTGAGAGACGCGCTGGCAAGGCGACCGTCGCCTCACCGGCAAGATCCGAACTGACGACCCCGTTGGCGATCAGCAGCGCCGTCTCGTCGAAAGGCGCTCGCGAGCCACTGATTCCAACGTTGAGCGCTCGCCCAACATTTCCAGTAACGCGCAGAGCGCCGCTACCGATCGTCCGCTGGGGATTCGTTGTCGGGATGAACGTGGATGAATGTCTGGTGACTCCACCGTCGGCGCGAACCTGCCATGAGCTGGTGCCTGGTTGCCACCGCGCGAAAAGACTGACCGCGTCCGCGCGCGAATCGATCGCCGCGAAATTCGCGCTGCGTTCCGTGTATTTGCCTCCGATTGCGCCATTCCACCAAGCGCGCGCCAGGTAATCAACAGAGAGAACCGTCGCGCGATTGTGGTCGCTGTCATTGATGCCGACCGCGGAAAACGTCGTACTCGGTCTCAGGTCGGCCTGTACCCAACGGAGTAATGTGCGTGCATCGCCGTAGGCCGGATTTGCCCGCAATGCGAGCTGCAGCGCCGACTCGGCGTCGGTCTGGCGGCCCTGCCACGAGAGAACCTGGGCAAGTCCTGTGAGGGCCTCGGGATCCTGAGGGTCGGTCACGAGGACCTGTCGCCACGTCTGCTCGCTTCGATCCAGCTCACCTCGCCACCCGATCACACGCGCCAAGCCCTTTTTCGCGGCAGCGTTGCCGGTTCTGGCCAACTCCGTGTACATGGCTTCGGCTTCGTCGAACTGGCCGTTCCAGGCGAGTGCGCGCGCGTACTCGATCGATGCATTACGGTCTGTTGGGTGATCACCGATCCAACTCTTGTAGGTCGCTAGCGCCTCGCCCAAACGACCGGACCAGGCGAGCGTTTGTGCGCGGCCGATCACCGCGTCGCGGGAGCGCTGATTGCTGGCTATGAGCGAATCGTAGGTCGCGATCGCCGAAGCGTATTGTCCTTGCCAGGCCATGGTACGAGCCAAGGCGAGACGTCCTTCCGCGTCGCGCGGCTCCAGAGCTATGTAACGCCGATATAGGGCTACCGCCTCGTCGAGCCGGCCGTCCCACGAACGGAGAGTCGCAAGCCGGAACAGCGCGATAGAGGCCGGCGAAGGATCCTGCGCGACGATCGCCTCGAACAAAGCACCCGCTGCGGTATAGTCCCCGGCGTCATATGCGCTCCCCGCCTGTTCAAGCGCGCTCTTTTGCAGTGCGGGCTGCGCAGCCTCTTTAACGCGGATTGGGACTGCGCTGTTGGCGGCCGAATGCCTGGTGGCTGTGGCGCAACCCGCCAATAGGGTGAGACTCGCGAGCGTCAACGAGGCCCGGCGAAGTTCGAGAAATGAGCTCATGGAATGCCTTAGCTGCTGATGTGGGGTCGAAAGGGGTCCCGATTCCCGGTTTATCTGGGTAATCCCCCGTATGAAGGACGACGGTGCACGTCGTTCAATAACGACCCAACGAGGCTCACTTTGCCGGACTAGAGAACGCTCCAGAAATCGCGTCCGATGTCGACCGAAAAGGTCCAGCGCCCCTCGCGCAGGCCCCGGGCGACGTCGAGCCGCAACACGTCGAAGACGGTAAGGGCGCCGAGCCCGACGGCGGGATACCAGCCTTGCCGCGACGGCTTGAAATCAGCGGAACGGTCTATCCACACCGCTGCCGCGAAGGGAGCGAGGGTGATCGTCCCTGGCGCGCGACCGAATCTGCCCAACGGGATGCCGAAAAATGGCGCGAGGAAGCGGTACTCGATCCGTTGGCTCACGCCGCCCCGCCCGACGAATTCGTGAAAGTCGTATCCCGGTCCGCTGGTTGGGCCACCGAGGTACACGAGGTGTTGCGCTGGCAGCGTGTCACCACTGAAAATTCCGGCGGCGATTGTGTGAAAGAGAAGCCGGCTCGAGCCGAACGGCTTCTGGAGATCGAGCACGAACGACGGCCTCAGGAAATCGCCGGGTTGCGAGCTTGCGGGGCTCGCCCTTCGGATGGCGCTGACAGACAGGTGCGCCCCAAGCTCGTAGCCGGCGAAAGTCAGCGTTGCCCCTCTGTCCAGTCCCGCCGTCAGCCGACTTTCGTGCAGGGAGACCGCTGGTATCGTGGGCTCAAAGCTGCCGCTCGCCGGTCGGGCGTGAACGGCAACTGGTTCATGCCGCTCGTAGGCCAGCTCGAACGAAGGCCGCCATCCGAGGCGCGCGACAGATCCAGAGAGAGAGACGGCCCGCGCGTCGTAGGTGTCTGTGTAGTCGCTGCCGAATTCCTGCGCCGCGATGGTGTTGCGCACCAGTGAAGTTTCCTGCTCATCGCTCACGTCCCGGTACTGGCGTTCCGCGGCGAGTATGAGCGAGGATCCCGCTCCCGTGCGGTATTCCAGCGCACCGCGCCCCTTGAATTGATGGTCGCTGAACCCGTAGCGGCCGGATGCCGCGACGGCAAAACCGGACCCGACACGCTGAAGGAATCCGCTCCCCAGTCCGAGGCCTTCGACCCGGTTGAATCGCGCGATGTCCGAGACGTGCCGCGCCGAGAAGGCGAAGTTCCGGCTTCGTGCCAGTGCTTGCGCGCGGACGAGGGCGCGCGCTTCCTCCTGGACTTTCTGTACGTCCTCGTCGGTGACCGCCCTCACATCGGGAGGCAGGGAGTCCAGAATGTGGCCGACGAACGGAAAGGGGTGGAGTGTTCTCTCCGCCGACGGCGCCATCACTATCTCCGGCCCCGTGAAGTAGCTGGCCGGAATTCCCTTGTTCACCTCGTAGCAGCAAATCTCCCAGCGGCCCCGGATGATGCCGCGCGCTGGATAGTCGAGCCACGAGCCCGTGCGGCGAATCTCGATCTCCTGACGCCGGGGCAGCCAGAAGCGACCTTCGATGAGCGCATTTTCGAGGACGACTGACACATCCTCGAGATCCTTGTCTATGAGCGCGGCACGCGTGAAGCTGAACGCCATGCGTACTACTTCGCCGGTCTCGCGGTCGATGTAGACGGCCCCCACGGCGCGCGGCTGGCGGTCGTCCTTCGGACGCACTTTGACCTCGTAGACGTCGAGCACACGAGGCCCGAGGCGGATCTGCAGCGAGTCGTGAATGGCGAAATCGTAGACCTCGAGGCCGGCTGCCGAGAGGGGATGCGGGACGTCCTGAACCTCATCGCCTTCGCCGATCCTGATGATGTTCCGGAAGTTGTTCTGGACGATGCCGAGGTGATCGCGGTGGTAGTTGATGTCGGTCGGGAGGAGCAGCGTGTCACGGCGCCCCATGATGCGCTGCTTGCTCAGATCGGGAGCGCGCCAGTAGACTTCCAACCCCAGCTCGTCGGCCTTC
>DASWBC010000030.1:0-4397 GCA_036390815.1 Gemmatimonadaceae bacterium | reverse complement strand
TCTCGGGCGGTCCGTGACTCGAGCGCTGCATTCGCTGCTTCGGCGGCAACGGCGACGCTCACGCCCCGTACGATGCGCTTCACAAGGGGCACCGCCCTGCCGGCGACGCTCAGACAGCGGACGCCCAACCCTATCAGGGCGAACGCCATCAGCGGCTGGGATGCCATCTCGCCGCAGACAGCGACCTCGAGACGATGAGCAACGCCGACATCGACGATCCGCTTGATCAGCGTCAATACCGCCGGGTGGAGCGGCGTAAACCGGGAAGCGAGGTTTGCGTTGCCACGGTCAACCGCGAGCGTGTACTGAACCAGGTCGTTCGTCCCGATGCTGAGAAACGACACGTCATCGACGAGCGTGTGCACTGAGAGCGCGGCGGCCGGCGTCTCGACCATGACTCCGAGCGGAAGGTCGTGCCGGTACGACACCCCTCTCACGTCGAGCTCGCCCGCCGCCTCCATCAACAGGTGCTTCGCCTGCAGCACTTCGTCGAGAGTGATCACGAGCGGAAACATGATTCTGACGTCGCCGTGCATCGCGGCGCGCAGGAGCGCCCGGAGCTGCGTCTTGAACAGCTCGGGCTCGTCGAGGCACATCCTGATCGCGCGCCAGCCGAGAAATGGATTGGGATCGGTCGGGTAGCTGCCGATCGGGAGCTTGTCGCCGCCCACGTCGAACGTACGAATCACCACGGGGCGTCCACCGAACGCCTCGACCACGTGGCGGTACGCGCGGTATTGCTCCTCCTCATCGGGCATGGTCGCCCGCCCCACGACGAGGAATTCGGTGCGCATGAGGCCGACGCCCTCGGCGCCACTGCGTGCCGCGAAACCTGCCTCTTCCGGAAGATCGACGTTGGCGCGCAACGTCACCCAGTGGCCGTCGAGGGTGACCGAGTCCGCGGCTGCGAGCGCCTGAAGCTCCTTGTCCTCCAGAGCCTCGATCGCGCGACGGTCCCGGTAGGTCTTGATCTGCGAAGGTGTGGGGTCAACGATCAGGATTCCCGACGTCCCGTCGAGAATCACGTGCTCGTTCCCGGTCAGCCGCTCGGTTGCGTCTCTGAGTCCGACGACCGCCGGCAGTCCCAGCGACCGCGCCAGAATCGCGACGTGGGACGTACGCGTGCCCGCGTCGGTCGCGATGCCGATGATGGCGTCGCGATCCAGCTGCACGGTGAGACTCGGGGTGAGATCGTGCGTGACCAGGATTCTGTTGGAGCCCTTCGGCAGATCGACAGGATCATGGTCCGGCAGCCCGAGCAGGATCGAGAGCACTCTGATGTGCACGTCGATCAGATCACCGACTCGCTCTCGCAGCAGCGGACGCGCGTGACTCGCGAATTGCTGGCGCCACTCGAACAAGACAAGATCGAACGCCTTTTCGGCGCCAAGGTTCTGCGTTATGAGCTCCTCGACCTGTCGCAGGAGCTCGGCGTCCTCGAGAATCGAAAGCTGGACATCGAAGATCGCCGCTTCTTCAGGGCCGGCGTGCTTCTCTGCGCGCGCCCGCACGTGGTGCAGTCTCTCTCTCGCCTGCTCGAGGCCCGCGTGAAAGCGCTTGATCTCGCCGGGTATGGCTTCGTCGGGAATGATGCGGTGCCGCACGTCCGGAACTTCCCAGCGGAGAAGGTGGACTTGTCCGTCCACTATTCCCGGGGAAGCCGGCATGCCCGCGATTCCTTTCGCCACTCAGCTCTCTCCGAACTTGTTCGCGATCACGGCTGAAATCGCATCGAGTGCCGCCTCGGCGTCGTCGCCGATCGCCCGAAGGACAATCATGGCCCCGTGTTCCGCCGCCAGCATCATCACACCCATGATGCTCTTGGCATTGACCTCGAGATCATCGCGCACGATGGTGATGGCGCTCTTGAATTTCGCCGCGGTTTTCACGATCTCGGCGGCAGGGCGGGCGTGTATGCCAAGCTTGTTCAGGATTCTTACTTCGCGCTCAGGCATCAGGTGAGGACCGAGTAGAGAACGAAAATCGCGAGAACTCCAAGGGCGATACGCCAGCCTTCCGCGTGCTCCCGAAGCCGCGCGAGAAGCACGATCCCAATCAATGCCGCCCCGATGATGCCGCCCACGAGGCCGAGGCCCGAACCCGCCACACGCTGCAGCGCGAGCGGCAGCGCCACGCCGGCCACCAGCGCGGCGGCGCAGCCGATGTACTGCGGCCCCTGCCGAAGCACCGGATTCCCGAGCGCCGAGGCGACGTTCAAACCGCGCGAGAGACCAATCCGAAGTCCCCATGCCCTGAGAAGGATGTGTCCGGCGTTGTACAGCAAGAGAAATGTACCAACGACCCCCACAGGCGAGCCGCCGGCCCCGTAGACTCCGATCGCAACGAGCGAACAGAACGGCAGCCAGCTCGCCCACACGAGCCGGTCTCCGACGCTTCCGAGAGGCCCGGCGAGAGCCGTTCGAAACCGCTCGATTCTCACGGGCTCAACTCCCTCGAGCTCGGCGCGGACGAGCGCGCCGACGGCAATTCCGGCCAGATACGGGTGCGCGTTGAAATAGCGCGATTCGCGCGCCAGCGCGCCGCGATACGCAGGGCCGTCAATTCCTCCCGGCAGGTATCTGAGCGCAGGCTCCATCGTGAACCCGATTCCAGTTCCGTTCAGAGTCTCGTAGTTCCACGATCCCTGCATGGCCAGGAGGCGGAAATACATCGCGAACTTGACGCGCATGGGGAGGTCTACACCCCGACTTGCTGGGGCAGTCATCTCGTCACCAGCAACCCGACCCAGACCACCAAACCGGCGAGGAAGAACCAGAGCACGTGCCGAACGGAATGGAAGACTTTCCAGAGCGCCGCACCCGCGACGATCGCGGCGATGACCACGACGACCGCTCGCGAGGGCGCCGAGTCACTTCCCCAGATCGCGACGATCGCGCGGACAAGGGGGGCAAAGATCATCATGGCCGTGATCGTCACGAGACCGCCGCGCAGCAGGTCCATCGACATGCCGGACAGGTGGAGTGAGAGCAGCGCGTTCCGCGATCCGTCTTCGATCCTGTCCCGCGTTTGCTGGAGCCGCGTCGCAATCAATCGCCGCAGCACGACCATGCTCCACCCGCTGATGCTGGCGGTGAGCAGAGCGGCGAGCAGGCACGCGGGAAGCGCGCCTGGCATTCCTTGCGGCTGCGCTCCGAAGAGCGCGCCCCCGACGACGCCCGCCGATCCCCATTCCGGGTAGCGCGAAGCCCCAAATGGAAGAGTGTCGAGCGCAATCATCTCCAGCACCACTCCGATGAGGAGGCCAGCTGGCGGGTGGCCGATGAAGGCCCCCGCCAGCGTCGCCGCGACGATCGGCCTCGATATCATTGCCTGTGGGAAGCTCACGACGTCGAGCCCCAGCAATGCCCCGAGCAGGGCGATCGGAAGTGCCTCGAGCAGGTTCACTTTGAGTCTCCCTGGAGCACTTCGGCGAGTGGAACTGCGCGCGCCGACGGGACATCCTGAGCGGTCACCTCGACGCCCGCCGCTTCGAGGTCGTGAAGCTGCCTTTCTTCGTCCGGCGTGAGAAAAACGTATCGAAGCTTCTCCTCACGGCCGGCCCGATGGTGGATCCCCCCGAGATTGATGCTGCCGATCGCCTTTACGCCCTTGACGAGACGGTACATGCTGGCGATGTCGCCGGTGATGAGCAGGCCGGGCCGTGGGTCGGCGGCGTACCGCGCGTGGTCCCGGATCGCGCCGCCGACGTCGGCAAAAAAGATCTCCATCTCGGGCGGAATGGCCATTCGATAAAGCTCTTTCTCCCAGTCACTGGATGCGACCAGATCGTCGACCAGAACCAGAAAACGAGCATTGAGAGGCTGGCCCCAACCGACCACGACCTGTCCGTGAACGAGACGGTCGTCGATGCGGTAGAGGTGAATTCCCATCAGCGCCCGACCACGATCAGCGATGCCTTTCCTCTTTCGGCGGCCGCCCTGGCGGCCTCGGTCGGTGGGACGGACGTATTGAAGACGAAATCCAGGAGCGTCGCGAGGTTTACTCCACTCACGAGCACGACGCCGGGGTCGTCCTTCACGATCCGCCGCGCTGCCAGTGTCGCGCTTCCCGCCGGGAGATCGGTGAAAATCACGCGAGCCCCCGTCAGGGCGATCTGCTCGCGCAGCGCTCCCTCGATGTCTTCCGGAGTCATGCCCATCATCGAGAGCACAACGAGCTTGTCGGCCAGGCCGCAGATCTGACCGACCGCGGACACCAGTCCCCCGGCGAACTCTCCATGGCCAACGACTATCGCGCGCGGTTTGTCCGAGCCGCCAGCTACTTCGTTACTCATGATCTTCCTGAAGATAAGCCTGGATGTTGCTCGCGGCTGCGGTCTTCATGCGCCCGACGAGCCGTTCGTTGAACGCCTCGGCGGCGTTGATGCCGGAGTAGCG
>DASWBC010000029.1:0-1741 GCA_036390815.1 Gemmatimonadaceae bacterium | reverse complement strand
GCTTCTGGTTCTGGAGATACGCGTTCTGAATTTGCGCTCTCAAAGCGAACAGCTTCGCGAAATTCACGCTGATTTCGGGGAGCCAGGCGACCTTTGATGGCCCGGAGTTGATCGGCGTGCGCAGCATGTAGAAGTTGTTGTCGTCGCGCGCGATCTTGACGTAGAACTGGAGCTCTCCGTCCTGACCCCAGCCACTGCTCACGCCGCGCGCCCAGACGCGCAGCTCCTTGTAGCTCATGAAGTTCTTTTCGCCTTCCGGGAAGCGGAAGTACGACTCCGCGCGGTCGAACACGCCGAGATCGGTCGCGGAAAGCCGCAGGGATCTCTCGTTGATCTGGACGCGGCCGGGCTGGAAAGCGATGGTCTTGCTTGTCGGTGCGTCGGTGACGCCAGGGGGTGATACGTAGTCGATGGCGCCGCGCAGCCCTTTGTCCTGCGTGCCTACGACTCCGGATTGAACCGCGCCGGTCGACGTCTGGGCTCCCGCAATTCCGTGCAGGGTTCTGTCGCTGACCTTGAGCCATGGCGCGCCAGTGAGGCGCAGTCGCGCCAACGGAATCGTGGCGAACTCGTCGTCGGCCACTCCGTCGCCGGAGATCATCGTGATGCGGAGCGCCCGGGCGCGGCGCAGCAAAGGATGGCCGAGGGAGTCGTCGGGGGTGCGGAAAGGAATGCGAAAAAATTCCCAGCACACGTCATCGTGTGGAAGTCTCGGCTGGCCAGCGATCAGAGGTGGCTGGCTGCATACCCCGTCTCGCGTGACTTTCGAAGGGTCGGCGAGATCGACGACGTAGCGCTGCCATTGCTCCTGATCACGCTCGGCGGTGGTCAGGTTGAGAACGTTATCGGCGTCGATGTCTTCTTCGTCGAGGCGGTTGTTGTGGACAGTGCAGTTCGTCTGCGAGTCGCCGAGAATCTGGCGAAGCCCGTATCCGCCGAGGCACGTGCGGGCGAATCGCAGCGTCACGAACGACGCCGCACCGCCGGGTATGGTGTCGTACTCGACGACCAGTGTGTCAACGACATCGCCGGGAAGCCCGTTGTCGTTGCTCGCGACGTTGAAGGCGCGGGAAAACGGATCGCGCTCGCTGTTGAGCGTGTCGAGCCCCTGAATTTTCTTGCCGCGATAAGTCGTGTCCAGCGCGCCGGCCACCGCGCCAGGGCGAATGATGAGCGTGTCGGGCCCGAACGAAACCGAATTTTCGGAGATGTCTCCAAAATCGAAGACGAGCGTGGGGTTTTTCGACCGCGTGCTGCCGACCGGAATCTGGGCCCAGAACTCCAGGTTCTCCGCGCGCGAAATGTCGGCTCCGCTCGCGTTGAGGACGGTTCGGACGGAGCGCCACCGCCGCCCGGTGGGCGCGTTCGGAACCGCCCAGCGAAACGTTTGCGTGAGGTTGTTCACCTGTCCGCCGACGGAGAGCGGATAGAGCGTGAGCCAGAGCAGCGGCTCCGGACCGGTGATGCCGGTGCCACTCTGTGCGACCTCTTTATCGATCTGATCGATGCGGTACTGAATCCCGCGGCCCTTCGCGTCAGCACCGTTGCTCTGCCACGCCAGCGTGGTGGCATGCGAGAGATCGAAGACCGTGGCGCCGAAACGCGCGGGAATTGTCGTCCCCAGAGCTGGTTGGCTGCTGAAATACCATTGCGGATCGGAGAGCGAGATCGGGAGACCTCCTTCGCCTTCGAACGATTCCAGATACGCCTGCTGCGACGCACTAGTCTCGGGGCGACTCGC
>DASWBC010000028.1:0-8931 GCA_036390815.1 Gemmatimonadaceae bacterium | reverse complement strand
CACAGATAAACGCCCGCTCGATAAACCGGTGCTGGTGACGCGACATACAATCAACGAGGTGCACCGATCTTTGCGCATCCTCGTGGCGGAGGACAATCCCGTGAATCGCGCGCTGGTGACGGCGTTGCTCACGAAGCGTGGTCACAAAGCAGTCACGGTCGTCAACGGACGCGAAGCTGTCGCCGCGGTCGCGGAGACTGTGTTCGACGTCGTGTTGATGGATGTACAGATGCCGGAGATGGACGGCCTCGAAGCAACGGGCGCCATTCGCAAATCCGAAGAAGGGACAGGAGCTCGCGTGCCGATCATTGCCCTCACAGCGCATGCGATGACCGGAGACCGCGAAATCTGCATGGCTGCGGGGATGGACGGGTACCTGACGAAGCCCATCAACGCCAAGGAGCTCTTTGCGCTGCTAGAGTCACTCAGTGGCATTCCTGTGATCCCGCCGGAGAGGACCGCCGCATGATCAACAATCGGGACGCGAAACAACCCGATACTCGCCAGACGCTGCCTGCGTCGGACATCGGAGGCAGAGGCAGAATCCATCGACCCGCGGGGAGTCCTCGTCACCACGCACCCTGGTAAACGGCTGGGCTGGTTCTTCGCGCCGCACCGCACATCACGTCGCGGACGCCGGGCCTCCCTTCACGGCGCGAAACCCGGGCGATCGTTCCTTGCGAGCCTCGGACAATGCGCGTCTCACGCCGTCGGCGTCGAAATCAGTTCCGTAGACGGGAGTGTCCGGCTGCTGCCGCCACGACTCATCGAGCGTGCCGGCATCGACGCCGTCGAATCCCAACTCATCGAGCAGACGCAACACAACTGCCTTCGCCTTAGGGTCGTCGCCCGCGACAGGGAGCGCGATGCGGCCCGGTTCACCTTTCGAGCGTCCGCGTTCGAGAAGATGTTTCGCATAAATGTTGTTGAAAGCTTTGACCACTGGCCGGCCGAGCTGATGCGCAACCCACCGGCTCTCGGTCGTGCCTGCCTCGATCGCGTCGATATGCCCGTCGCGGCTTTGCGGATAGTAATTGCCGGTGTCGACGACGACGGTGTCTTCAGCGCCCGCGAACAGATCCTTCGGCAACGCGGGGATATTCTTCACCGGAATTGTCACTATCACTACGTCCTTTCCCCGCGCTGCGTCGCGGACTGTGACCGGCTTGGCGCCCGTCTCTTTCGCCAGAGCAGCGAGCGTCTCAGGTCCACGCGAGTTGGCGACGGAGACATCGTGACCCAGTGCGCGCAGGCGGCGTGTCAGGTTGCCACCGATGTTGCCGGCGCCGATGATGCCGATCTTCACTTGCTACTCCTGTTCGAGCGGGTTGCTGAACGACGGTTGCATGTCGGAATTTCTTGACCAGTGTAAAATAAGACCAAGTCATTTCCAGGGAACAGCGATCATGATACCCCGGTTGTTTTACATCCGCACCGCCGCCGCTAGCGTTCTCGTGGCAATCAGCGCGACTCGCGCGCAACCACAGGCGTCACCGCATGGCTTTCCCGTCAGCCAGAGAGGGAGCGTGACGCAGATGGTCGCGTTCACCGAGATTTCCATCGCCTACGGACGCCCGGCAGCCCGCGGACGCGCGTTGTTCGGCGCGCTCGTCCCGTGGGACAGTGTCTGGCATCCGGGCGCCGATTCAGCGACGCGCGTGAGGTTCAGCCGGGATGTTTTGATCGAAGGGAAGGCACTGCGTGCCGGCGAGTATTCGCTCTGGCTCATTCCCCGCGAGGCTGGCCCGTGGACCGTCATCTTCAGCAGAGCCGCGCACGTGTTTCACAAGCCGTATCCGGGCGCCAGGTTCGATGTGCTGCGTGTGGATGTGACCCCGGAGCAGGTTTCGCAAATGGATTCGTTCGCGATCTATTTTCCGATGGTGCTAGGTGATGAGGCGGTGCTCCGCCTTCACTGGGGCACGACCGCCGTACCATTGCACATCAAGGCGC
The DNA here is from genome assembly GCA_036390815.1 of Gemmatimonadaceae bacterium. GTDB lineage: Bacteria > Gemmatimonadota > Gemmatimonadetes > Gemmatimonadales > Gemmatimonadaceae > UBA4720. The sequence continues at coordinate 6,978 of DASWBC010000028.1, read as the reverse complement.
CGTTCCGGCCACATCGGTGAAGCCCGCTAGATCGTCCCCGTTTGACGGCTGAGCCGCCTGGCAATTCACTGCTTGCAAGGCCACGACGTTTGGCGGAACAAGTATCAATGAGCCCAGTGCCGCCAAACCCTTTGCCTGAGTACGGTTGCCGTGGCCCGTCAGGGGAGTCACCACAATTGATGGTCATTTCGCGGACAGTGGAGCCACATATGCGGGTATAGACTACATACGGTTCGGCTCTTCTACACTCTGATCCTCAAAAACATGACAACTGTCGAGGCACTTCCGCGGATCATTCAGGGCGGGATGGGCGTAGCCGTATCGGACTGGAAGCTCGCCCGTGCCGTATCGCTCATCGGCCAGCTCGGCGTCATCTCCGGAACCGCCCTCGATACCGTCCTCGTACGGCGGCTTCAGGACGGGGACGTTGGCGGCCACATGCAGCGGGCAATGCGGGGTTTTCCCATCCCCGGCGTCGCCGACGCGGTCCTCGAGCGTTACTTCCTGCCGGAAGGGCGCGGGCCGGATCAGCCCTACAAGCTGATCCCGATGTACAAGCAGCGCGTGAGTGTGGAACGGCAACAACTCACGATGCTCGCGAACTTCGTTGAGGTTTATCTTGCCAAGGAAGGCCACAGAGGGCCGATCGGGATCAACCTGCTGACCAAGGTCGAGATGCCGAACCTCGCTTCCCTGTACGGCGCGATGCTGGCCGGAGTGGACTACGTCCTCATGGGAGCCGGTATTCCGCGCGAGATTCCGGGTGTCCTCGACGCATTCGCCGAACATCGCGCGGCCACGATTCGTTTCGACGTGGTCGGGCTGGCGGCCGGCGAGTCCGAGGTGCTCTCCTTTGATCCGCAGGAGTACGGCATCAAGGATCTCGCGCCGCTCACGCGGCCACGCTTCCTCCCGATTATTTCCGCAAGCTCGCTGGCGACGACGCTCGCGCGAAAGGCGAACGGGCGTGTCGACGGATTCATAGTCGAAGGACCCACAGCGGGCGGCCACAACGCGCCCCCTCGCGGCGAAGCGCGGTACAACGAGCGAGGCGAGCCGGTTTACGGAGAGCGCGATGACGTAGACCTCGCCAAGCTGCGTGATCTCGGGCTGCCCTTCTGGATTGCGGGCGGTGCCGGTACACCGCAAAGGTTGCGCGAAGCGCTGGAAGCGGGTGCGACTGGCGTGCAGGTCGGAACCCTATTCGCATACTGCGAGGAATCGGGGTTCGCCCCGAATCTCAAGCGCGACGTCATAGAGCATGCCGGCCGCAATGAGGTCGTCATCATGACCGATCCGCGCGCCTCGCCGACCAGCTACCCATTCAAGGTTGTCGAGTGGTCGACTGAGGGTGTGGTCGGTCCAACGCGCGAGCGGAAGTGCGACCTCGGCTATCTGCGCGCGGCATACAAGCGCCCGGATGGACGCATCGACTACCGATGCCCGGCCGAGCCGGTGGAAGATTACGTGCGAAAGGGCGGCACGATCGAGGAGACAGTGGGTCGCAGGTGCCTCTGCAACGCGCTCCTCGCGAACGTCGGCCTCCCGCAGCTCCGCGCAAACGGTGAGACGGAGCCGCCGCTACTCACAAGCGGCGACGACCTCGAGACAATTACGAATTTCCTCGGCGGGCGTACGACCTACACAGCCGCCGACGTCATCCGCTACTTGCTCGGAGAATAGCCGACCTCGCGCAGCTCGCGCATCATCGCCGTGGGCGGCCGCCACGGAGTGCTTCGTCGTGCAAAACCGCGAGCCCTTTCGCTGGGGTTTCTCTCGCGACGGTGGGAGTAGCGAACTCGGGCCGCTCAACCAGGGGAAGTCCAAGAAGCGCCCGCGCTCTGTTTAACGCGTCATCGATGTTCCCGAACAGGTTCTCCTCACCGATGTCGTCCAGCACCGCCGAACGCCCAATCGCAATGAGCGGCTGCGTGTGCACGTCGGAGAGAAGCACGACTGTTCCCTCTTTTCTCGTCCGATGCACGACGTCCTTCAATGCGTGCATCGCCGTGGAATCGATGGAGGGAACGTTGCGGAGGCGAATGATCAGCACCTTCGGCTTACCGGCGATCTGGCCGAGCGTGTCCTTGAACGTTTCGGCGGCGCCAAAGAAGAACGGTCCATTGATCTCGAAGACCTCTACGCCCGCCGGCACCACGCGCCGCATTACCGCATTCGGATCCGTGGCGTACGTGTCGTCGTCGTCCTCCAGCTCGCGGGTGATGGCGCTGACATTCGTCACTTGATCCATGCGTCCCATGAAGAGGAACGCCGACGCCACCATTCCCACCTCGATCGCCACCGTCAGATCTACGAGGACGGTCAGCAGGAAAGTCGCGATGAGCACCAGCACATCGCTCCTTGGCGCGGTGAACTCGGCGACGAACGTGTGCCACTCGCTCATGTGGTATGCAACGACGACAAGGATCGCGGCGAGCGTCGCCATTGGAATGAGGCCCGCCCAACGGCCGAAGAACAGCGTTATGACAAGCAGCGTGAGCGCGTGTACAATGCCGGCAACCGGCGTCCGTCCACCATTCTTCACATTCGTGGCGGTGCGAGCGATGGCGCCCGTCGCCGGAATCCCTCCGAAGAGTGGCGAGGCGATGTTTGCTATTCCTTGCGCAACGAGCTCCATGTTCGAGCGGTGGCGGCCGCCGATCATGCCGTCGGCCACTACCGCGGACAGCAGCGACTCTACGGCAGCGAGCATCGCTATCGTGAACGCCGGTCCAACGAGCGCGGTCGTCTGGGCAAGCGAAACGTGCGGAAGCGCTGGGTGAGGGAACGATGCGCTAATGCTTCCAAAGCGGCTGCCGATCGTCTCGACCGGCCAATGTAATGAGTGCGCAACCGCGGTGGACACCAACAAGGCGACAAAGGGTCCCGGGATACGTCTGCTGAACCGCGGCCAGATCAATATGATCGCCAATGCCAGCACGCTCACGCCAACAGCGTATGGATTCACCGAGTGTGCGTTTCCGATCAGCGCCTTCCACTTCGGGAGAAAGTCCGCAGGCACGGCGTTCATACGCAAGCCGAAGAAGTCCTTGACTTCACTCGAGAGGATGATGATCGCGATGCCGCTCGTAAATCCCACCACGACCGGGTGCGGCACGAACTTTATCACCGCGCCAAGTCGAACCGCCCCGATCAGGACGAGGAATATCCCCGCCATGAAAGTCGCCACCGCCAATCCGTCGTAGCCGTAGCGCTGCACGATCCCGTACACGATCACGACGAATGCGCCGGTCGGCCCGCCGATCTGCACGCGCGAGCCCCCAAGAGCCGAGATGATGAATCCGGCGACAACAGCGGTCCACAGGCCGCGCTCCGGCGTGACACCGCTTGCGATCGCGAAAGCGATCGCAAGCGGGAGCGCAACAATCCCCACGATGATCCCGGCCGTCAGATCGGAGGTGAACTCGGCGCGGGAATACGACCTGAGGGTCGTGAATAACTTCGGGACGAGCAAAGAAAACTCTTTATCAGCCGGAGGGTCGGAGCAAGAAGTTTAATTCATCCCGGATCAGTGTGCGCTGCATGATCGAGTGCGCTCTGAGCCCGCCGGCGAAGGAATTCCGACGATAATCGCGCGGCCGGTGCGAAGCGCGTATGTTGTACACTGGTTCAACTTACCTGTTATCGAACGGGCGGTGAACAACCGTGTTGGAATAGTGCAGCTGACACTCCGTCAGACCGCGAGCTATCTGGGAGTCAACGACACAACGGTTCGCCGCTGGATCAACCAGCGAGGCCTGCCGGCCCACTCGGTTGACGAGCAGATGTACTTCAATCCAATCGAGCTGTGGGAGTGGGCCGTCGAAGCGGGAGTCCCGGTTTCCCGCGCGCTGCTCGAAGACGCGCGCCGATCACCCGACGAAGTCCCACCACTGGCGGAACTGCTGCGCGAGGGTGGGATCTTTCATGATGTGGAAGGCGGCACGAAGCACCAGATCCTGGCCGCATTTGTTGAGCGCCTGCCTCTTCCTCCGGAACAGGACCGGCGATTCCTGCTTGAAGTTCTCGAAGCGCGGGAGGCTCTCGGCTCAACGGGCATCGGGGATGGCATCGCCATTCCACACGTGCGGAATCCGATCGTACTCCACGTCGCCCGCCCATTCCTGACGCTATGCCTGCTGCGTGATCCGGTGGAATTCGGGTCAGTGGACGGTAAACCCGTGCATGCGCTATTCATGGTGGTGAGTCCCACCGTGCCGATGCACCTGCGAATTCTCGCGCGCCTCGGTTTTGTCCTGCGCGATAGTTCGCTCCGGCAAATGCTTGGCTCGGGGGCAGACGCTGGTCAAATCCTCGATCGTGTGGACTTCATCGAGGCGTCGCGCAACACGGGCTCGTTCCAGGTTCAGCCCCGAGAGCCGGCGGAATGATTCTCCTGTTCGGCGGACTTTCCCTTCTCGTGGCCGCCGCGTTGGCGGTGATCGGCATGCGCAATCATCGGCGCGGCAATACCGTGTTCGCCACGTTGGTGGTCGCGGGCTGTGCTCTCGGTCTCGTGCCGGCCGTCCAGGTCCTTTATTCCGGATCGGTCATCAGCATCGCATTCGGCAGCACACTCCCGGGCGGAGATTGGATCATCGGCATCGATCCTCTTTCGGCGGTGTTCCTGATCGCGCTGTTCGGCGTAGGTGCAGCAGCGGCCGTGTACGGAGTCGGCTACATGGCGTTCGATTCACGCACGCCGGCCTGGCCATCTCACGCGATCTTCGCGCTGGAGCTGGTCGCATTGGCGCTGGTATTGTGCGCGCAGGCGATCATGCCGTTCATGGGTGCCTGGGAGCTCATGGCAATCGGCTCATTGCTCCTCATCCTCACGGAGTACCACCACGCCGAGGCGCGCGGAGCGGGGTTGATCTACATCTGCGCCACGCACGTGGGAACGCTGGCGCTGTTCGCAATGTTCGCGGTGCTGGCCCGGACAGGCAGCGATTGGTCGTTCGGCGCGCTCGCGACGACCACAACGAGCCCAAGCGGTGCGCGGACAGCCGTGCTTGCGCTTGCTCTCCTCGGGTTCGGCGTGAAGGCCGGGTTTTTCCCCCTCCATTTCTGGCTGCCGCCCGCTCACGCTGCGGCACCGTCTCATATATCGGCTCTTTTATCCGGCGTGGTCATCAAGGTCGGGGTTTACGGACTGCTGCGGGTGGTCACGCTCGTTGGGCCTCCGCCACAGTGGTGGGGATGGCTCGTGCTCGGGCTCGGTCTGTCGTCCGCGGTGCTCGGCGTGCTGTGGGCGCTGGCACAACACGATATCAAACGCTTGCTGGCGTATCACAGCGTCGAGAACATCGGAATCATTCTGATGGGATTGGGCGCTGGAGCGCTGGGAACCGCATACGGCCACCCATCGCTGGCGATCCTCGGATACGCCGCGGCGCTGCTGCATACGCTCAATCACGCGCTCTTCAAGAGTATTCTGTTCCTTGGCGCCGGCGCAGTGTACCGGCTGACGGGCACTCGCAACATGGAGGAGCTTGGCGGATTGGCACGGCGCATTCCGTTGACATGGGTGGCGTTCGCCGTGGGATCAGCGGCGATCATCGGGGTTCCACCGCTCAATGGCTTCGTGAGCGAATGGCTTGTGTTTCAGACCCTCTTTCGTGCCGGTTTTTCCGCAGATGCCCTGCGCATTGCCGTGCTCGCCGTGCCGGGTCTGGCGTTAGTGGGCGGATTGGCGCTTGCCTGCTTCGTCAAGGTGGGCGGAGTTGTCTTTCTCGGCACGCCTCGAACATCACGCGCTCTGACCGAGTCGAAACCCGGCCTGCTGCTTGATGGTCCACCGCTCGTACTCGCGGTTCTTTGCGTGTTCATCGGATGCCTCCCCGTGCTGGTTCTTCCGCCAATGTTGATCGCGGGAGGATTCGTGGCCGGGGTGACAGTGTTGCCATCGGAAGCCAGAGCCATGGCAGCGGCGGTAGGCGCGAAAGAGATTTCCATATTGGCGGCGGTTTTGGCGCTTACGGTCACGGGAATCTGGCTGATCGCGCGGCAACTGCGCAGAGCTGCTCCAGTTCGGCAATCCGAAACCTGGAGTTGCGGATATCCGCTGCCAACGGCGCGCATGCAATACACCGCTTCTTCCTTCGCCGCGCCGCTGCTCGAGATCTTCGGCAAGTTGAGCGGCGTCCGAACGCATAGAGGCGCCAGCGTCTTCCATTCCGAAGCGGTCGATCTGGTGCTGGACGGCGCGGTTATACCGTGGTGGGGAGTCATCGAGCGCGCCGCGCTTCGGCTGCGGCCACTTCAGCAGGGACGTCTGAGTCGCTACTTGATGTACGTGATCAGTACGGTCGTAGCTCTGCTCGCGTATCTGCTCGTACGCGCGGGCGGCCGGTGAAACCGGCGCCGGAGTTCATGGTGCGCGCGGCGACGCTCGTGTTCGTCATGCTGCTCGCGCCCCTCATCCCGGGCATCGCCAGCCGGACCCGGTCGATTCTCACGGCACGGCGTGGCGCGCCCGTGTGGCAACTCTATTCAGATCTGTGGAAGCTTCTTCGCCGCGGCTCCGTGTATTCTCGCACGACGACCGTAGTATTCCGCCTCGTGCCGATCGCGCTGATGGCTTGCGCCGTTGTCGCTGCCTCGATGCTCCCGCTGGATGGCCGCGCGGCCATGCTCAGATTTCCCGGCGATGTCGTCGCCTTTGCATATGTATTGGCACTCGGACGTTTTGTGCTGGTGCTCGGCGGGCTGGATACGGGCTCGAGCTTCGAAGGCATGGGCGCGAGCCGCGAGGTGACCTTTGCCGCGCTGGTCGAGTTTGGTTTTTTCATCGCGCTGGCGTCACTCAGTGTCGCAACGCACGAGCTATCGCTCAGTGGCATGCTTGGCTCGCCCGCGCTCGCTGACACGTGGGCGTCCTCTGCACCAGCCGTGATAATGATCGTTGGCGGCCTCTTCGTGCTGCGTCTGGCGGAGTGCTCCCGCTCCCCCATCGACGACCCAACCACGCACCTCGAG
>DASWBC010000027.1:0-2025 GCA_036390815.1 Gemmatimonadaceae bacterium | reverse complement strand
GTGGAAGCGCTGAGATCGGATTGGTCACTCGACCCGTACAAGCTCACGGAGAAAGACGGCTTTTTCTACGGCCGAGGGACGAGCGACATCAAGGACGGTGCAGCGACGCTTGCTGAAGCGCTGCTCCGGCTCAAACGAAATCACGTGGTGCCGCAACGCACGCTTATCCTGGCGCTGACTGCCGGCGAGGAAGGCGGAGGCGGATACAACGCCATGGATTGGCTGCTCAAGAACCACCGCGATCTCATCGATGCCGGGTTCGCGCTCAACGTCGACGCGGGTGATCCCGAAATCCAGAATGGCAAGCGCCTGCTTCGCGGAGTCCAGACGAGCGAAAAGCTCTATCAATCCTTTGCTCTGGAAGTAACCAACAAAGGTGGGCACAGCTCGCTGCCAACACCGGATAATGCGATTGCACAATTGTCTGATGCCATTGGCCGCGTGTCACGCTTTCATTTTCCTGTCCGGCTCACCGAAACGACGCGGGTCTTCTTTGAGCGTCAGGCCAACTTACAAACCGGACAAGTCGCATCCGACATGCGCACGATCGCGCGAGACCCGCACGACTCGGCCAGTGCCGCGCGTCTTTCCGTGTCGCCAACGTTCAACGCGCAGCTGCGAACGACTTGTGTCCCCACCATGATCGAGGGTGGCCACGCCCCCAACGCACTGCCACAGCGGGCGAGGGCGGTGGTGAACTGCCGAATCATGCCCGGAGAAACCTCCGATCAGACGAGGGCCGAGTTGGTTTGCGTTGTGGCGGACGATTCAGTGCACATCACGGCGATCGATGATGGAAGCGCGATACCGACGGCCCCATCGCCGCTCACGCCGGAGGTGATGGTACCGGTAGAAGCAGTCACCCGCCGATTGTGGCCCGGCGTCCCGGTCATCCCGCTGATGGAGACCGGAGCAACCGATGGCGCGTATCTGCGCGCTGCCGGGATCCCGACCTACGGCGTGAGCGGAGTATTCATCGATGTCGACGACGTCCGCGCGCACGGGCGCGACGAACGAATCATCGTGAGCTCGTTCTACGACGGGGTGGAGTACATCTACCGGCTGGTGCGTGAATATGCGGCTGGTGCGCAGCGAGATGAAGAAAGCGGGCGCAAACCGGTAAAGAGACTTTAAGACCGCTGCTACCCGCTGCCCGCTTAACGCTGACTGCTAACTGCTTGGCTACGACGGGACAGCGGTAAAAACATCAACGGTCAAGCAGCTACTTGTCGCGCCGGCGTTCTGTCTAGCCGTTTGCAGCAGGCAGCGTTGTTCGCGATCAGCGGGCAGCGGGTAGCAGCGTAGTTAATCCTGCTTGCCTCCGTACTCACCCCAACCGATGCGCCTCAAGTACTGCGACGATGGCTGATCCATCCCATCTGAAGATGAGATGCTTCACCGGTCTTGCCGGCCCGACGCACCGCGGCCGAAACACGGCCACGCACTCGCCGCCCTCGCGCCGAACACTGTCGTACGCGATCCCGTCCGCGCCCTTCTCGCGCAGCTCGATGCCCAGTCGCTGCGAGCGAGTGTAGTCGGTCGGCGAGTAGACATCCTTGAACTCGCGCGCCTTGTCACGGAGATCGTAAAACTGCGAGCCAGTGACAGGCGCATTGAGAACCTCGAAGTCCAGGTCCTGAGCCGGCGCCTTTCCTGCCTCGAGGAACGCGACGCGGTGATGCTTCACCTCCGCGATCGCCGTCGCCTCGTCCCGTGCCGCATAGTAGACGCCGAAAGAAACCGCGGACATGGCAGGCGGCCCAAAGCGCGTCCCATCCGGCGACGGGTACGCGAACGGCGCCATCACGTAGCCCGCCCCGGGCCCGTAAACGCGGTCCTTCGGCGGAATCATCAGCGCCGGGCCGATTCTATCGCTGACGAATGGATCGGTGCGCGCGCGGAGCGCCATTAACGCGTCGAGATCCTCCGGGGTTGCGACATCCTCGAAGAGATCGACCGGCGGAAAAATCGTGGCGACGAGTTTGACCGATCGCCTCCACGCGAGGCGCTTGGGCGTGAGGCGCG
>DASWBC010000026.1:0-2718 GCA_036390815.1 Gemmatimonadaceae bacterium | reverse complement strand
GGAGTGCTTTCGCCGCAGTCTCATGATCAGCGTGGGCCCCGCCCTTGGGCTCGGGAACCACTTCGTCAATCACCTTGAGCTCGAGCAGCTCGGGCGCGGTAATGCGCAGCGCCGTCGCGGCCTTCTCGCGCATCTCGGGGCTCTTGGCGTCCTTCCAGAGGATCGCCGCGCATCCCTCGACGGAGATCACCGAGTACACCGCGTTTTCCATCATCAGCACGCGATCGGCGACACCCAACGCGAGCGCGCCACCCGATCCGCCTTCGCCGATCACCGTGGCGATGATCGGGACCTGCAGCTGGCTCATCTCGTACAGATTCCGCGCTATCGCCTCGGATTGACCGCGCTCCTCGGCGCCAAGGCCGGCCCATGCGCCCTGTGTGTCGATGAACGTTAGCACGGGAACGTGGAATTTCTCGGCGAGCTTCATCAGTCTGAGCGCCTTGCGATATCCCTCGGGATGGGGCATCCCGAAATTGCGCTTCAGCTGCTCCTTGGTGTCGCGGCCACGCTGATGACCGATCACCATCACCGTATCGTCGTCCAGACGCGCCCAGCCGCCGATAATAGCGGCGTCGTCGCGGAAAGCGCGGTCGCCATGGAGCTCGATGAAATCGGTGAAGGCGAGCTTGATGTAGTCGGCGGTGAACGGCCGCCTCGGGTTGCGGGCGACCTGAACGCGCTGAAACGGCGTGAGGTTCCTGTAAACTTCCTCGCGCAGATCTTCGAGCTTGCGCTCGAGGGGCTCGATCGCTTCGGCGACGCTGAGCTGACTGTCGCCCGCGGTCTTCTTGATCTCGTCGATCTGCCTTTCCAGCTCGGCAATCGGCTTCTCGAACTCGAGTTGTGTTGCTGATGCCACCGGTCAGCTCCCCCGTTGCAGTTTAACGGAAGACTCGCCCAAAATATTACGCAGAGCGCTCAACGTCGCGCCATCGGCGGCCAGTGTCAGGGACCTCGAGCGCAGACGCGCCTGGGAGCCCGACCCATCGCTCCAGCGGAACTCCAGCGGCGCCGAGCCAGGGTAGGTTTCGGCGATCGCGCGCACATCTGACATCACATCACCCGAGTATGCGCCTTTCGACAGGTCGATCGCAACAGTCACCTGTCCATTAGTACGCATCTCGGCCAGCTTCGTTGCCGAGTCCACGATGTAGGCGGGGTTGTCGCCTCCTTCGTCGCGTCTTGAGTAAGCGCCCTTGATGAGCATCGGCACGTCCGCGCGGATCTGGTCGTTGAGTGTCGCCCACTTCTCCGGGAAGATCAGGACTTCCGCGGATCCGGAAAAATCCTCGATCGTCAACCGCGCGAACTCGGAGCCGGATTTCTTACTCATCTGTCGCTTGATGTTCGTGACGACGACGGCGAGCGTCATCGGCTCGGGGCGCCACTTGCCCAGGTCACTGACAGTGTGCGTGGCGAAGATCTCCGCCTCGGTGCGGAACCTCTCAAGCGGATGGCCGGAGATGTAGAAACCGAGGATTTCTTTTTCCTTTGCCAGACGCTCGGATTCGGTCCACGAGGGAATGTTGGGAAGGGCGTGCGAGCTGCCAGTCGGCTGCGTCTCGCCCGCTGGCGCGCCAAAGAGCGACGCCTGCCCCGTCAGAACGTCCTCCTGCTTGAGCGAGGCTTCGCGGATTGCGAGGTCGAGCGCGGCCCCGAGCTGCGCGCGGTGCCCACCGAGCGAATCCATTGCTCCGGCATGAACGAGGGCCTCGAGCACGCGCTTGTTGCAGACGCGGAGATCGATTCTCTCGCAGAGGTCGAACAGCGACTTGAATGGGCCGTCTTTCTGACGCGCTGAAAGGATCGAGTCGATGGCGGTGCGTCCCACGTTTCGAATTCCGCCAAGCCCGAACCGAATCTTGGTGTCGCCGATCACTCTGAACTTGTAGCCGGATTCGTTGACATCCGGGGGCAGTATCTCGAGGCCCGGCTCCTTTGCGCCGGGCACGTGAAGCTGCCGCGCCTCGTTGATGTACTTGACGACGTTGTCCGTGTCACCGATCTGCGACGACAGCAGCGCCGCCATGAAATCGGCGGGGAAATGGGTCTTGAGCCACGCCGTGTGGTACGAGATGATCGAGTACGCGACGGCGTGTGACTTGTTGAAGCCGTAGCGGCCGAAGGTCTCGATCTGGCTCGCGATCTCCTCGATGATCGTGCGATCGTGCCCGAGTCCCACCGCCTTCTCGATAAACTTGCCGAGCTCGGCGCGAATCAGCTCGGCGTCCTTTTTACCGACGGCTTTGCGCAGCACGTCCGCTTCGGAGAGCGAAATTCCCGCCAGCGTCTGGGCAATGCGCATCACCTGCTCCTGGTAGGTGATGACGCCGTAGGTGGTTTCGAGAATCGGCTTGAGGTCGGGGAGAATGTAGGAGACCGGCTCCTCGCCGCGCTTGCGACGCATGTACACCTTGTGCATGCCCGTGTCGAGCGGGCCCGGCCGCATCAGCGCGTTCGATGCAACGAGATCGTCGAAGCGATCGGCGCGAATGCTCTTCAGGATGTCCGTCGCGAGTGGCGATTCGAACTGGAACACGCCGATTGTTCTGCCCGCGCGGAGCATCAGATACGTGTCGGCGTCATCGAGCGGCAGCGTGTCGAGATCGGGCGCCGAGCCGGTGCGCTCGCGGATTCCGTGCAGCGCGTCGTTGATGACGGTGAGAGTGGTGAGCCCAAGGAAATCCATCTTGAGCATGCCCGCGTGCTCGAGCG
>DASWBC010000025.1:0-3927 GCA_036390815.1 Gemmatimonadaceae bacterium | reverse complement strand
GCGCTCCCAGGACATTAAGAGAGGGGCCTAGAGCACCGCGATACAGGAAAAGAACGGGATCCGAGATCTTAGAGGGCGTAGATACCGGTTGTTAGTCACTGCGCTCTGACCATCTCCGTGGTGTCCACCAGCGCTCGACTTGGGCCGGACCTGTGCACAGTGGGGTCGGAGCGTTTTGACTGTCACCTGAGATCTCTGCTTCTCAGATCTCGGATCCCGTTCAGTTTTTTTGGGGGCCTACACCGTAGCGTCGGTTTCGGCCCCTGCCTCTCGCTCCTCCCTCAAATCGGCGATGCTGGTGACGAGTATCAGTGTCACAATGCAAGCCGACGTGATGCACCAGATGCAGATGGCATGGATGACACCGAGCTCCAGGTAGGTCAGCCACGCCGAGAACAGCACGCCAATGGCTGCTTCGGCCACGAGCACGAGAGAGATTGCGGGCTCCCCTTCAAACCGAGGGAATGTCCCGGCCAGCGCGATCAGGAAGACGTCGAGGTAGAATAGCAATCCCCACGCGGCCACCGGCAGCCCCAGAAACCTCGACCACTTGCTCGTGTTTACGGTTTCGCATGAGCCGATGGTGCAACTCAGCTCGCCGATGATGCCAAGCTTGTAGAGAGTGAGATAGAGGCTGATGAAGATCCCGGCCAGCGCGAGCGTGGCCACGATCATCCGCTTCGTCACTTCTTGGGCGCTGGCGCCGCGCTACTCGCGACCGGAGGGGTCACGGTTTTCCCGACCGAGTCGACGAGCTTCTTGAGCTCATCGTACGTGCGCAACCCCGGGTACATCTTGTTCCCGAGGATGAACGTCGGGGTCGAGTTCACCCCCCGCCTCAAGCCCTCGGCGAGATTGGCGCCGATGCGCTTCTGGTATTTGCGCGCGTCGTAGCAGCTTTCCCATTTCGCTACGTCCAAGCCGACCTCGCCGGCGTAGCGCTTGAAGAATGGCTTCGGAGCGTCGGTCGCCTCGCTATTCCACTCGTCCTGGCCCTGAAAGATCCGGTCATGCATTGGCCAGAACTTGCCCTGCTCGTCGGCGCACGCCGCGGCGTTCGACGCGGGGAGTGTGTTGCGGTGCTGGGTCAGCGGGAAATCGTAGTAGGTGATGTTGGCCAAGCCCGGTTCGATGATTCGCGTTCGCACGTCCGGCTCGGTAATCGTCGCGAAGCCGCCGCATGATGGGCACTCGAAATCCGCGAATTCAACAATCTTTACCGGGGCATCGACCTTGCCCATCAGGTAGCCCTGGGCGGGTCCGGCGTTGGCCGTGTCGGCTACCTCATTAACGGCAACCGAGCTGGACTTGGGCTTGCTCGCTACGTATCCGAGCACGGCGACCCCGACGAGAGCGATGAGGCCGAGCACCCAGAGGAAGGGTTTTGGCCGACTTGATGCACGGGCCTCCCTGACGATCTTTTTCGGGGGTACGTTCCTGTCTTTGGGTGGTCCGTTGGTTGGGGGCATCTTCCGTGGTCGATTTCGTGCGTTGAGTGTGTTGTGACGCGAAAGCTAAGAGAGGGGTATGTAGATGCAAGCTGATGTCCTGAGAGCTCCGGTAGGTCCGGGAGCGATGCACGTCGAGCGGTACGGGCATGGCGGCACCGCCGTCATTCTTCTGCACGGATTCGGGACGTGCAACTTTTTGTGGCGCGCCATCGCTCCAGCCATCACCGCCGCGGGGCACACGGCGTACTCGGTGGATCTGCTCGGGCACGGACAGTCCGACCGGCCTCTGGACGCCGACTTCGGGATAGCGGCACAGGCGGAGTATCTCGACGCCGCGATGACGGTTCTGCGCGTCTCGCGCGCGGTCATCGTCGGCGTCGACCTGGGCGGTGACGTGGCGATGAAGCTGGCCGCGAACCGACCCGACCGCGTCGAAAAGCTGGTCCTGATCAATACGCCCGCCTTCGAAGAGCTGCCCGCAAAGGAAATCACTCAGATGCAGCGGCGCACGGCGCGCTTCGCGTTCAGTCTTACTCGCGGTGTGATGGGCGCGGCCCCCCTCCTCGAGGGAGTGCTCAAAGGAAGCGTGGCTGATCAGGAGCACATGCCGATGAAGCTCATCGCTCGATATCTCGCTCCTTTCGTCGGGAAGGATGGCGCGAAGCACCTTCTGACCCTGGCGAGCGCGGTGAACAAGGCTGATCTCGACGAAGATGAGTACGCGGAGATCAAGGCGCCGACGCTCATCATCTGGGGCGACGAGGACAAGTGGGTCGAGCCCAAGCTGGCGGACAGACTGGTCAACGCCATCCCGGATGCCAGGCTGGTGAGGCTCGCGGGAGTCGCGCGCCTCGTTCCTGAGGAAAACCCCGAGCATCTCTCGGAATTGTTGCTCGATTTCATCAAACGACGGGCTGCCGCGTAAAATCGTTCGTAGTTACTGCTCAAATCTCAGGAAAAGAACCAAAGAAAAGGGATGAAGCTTGAACCTTTCTTCTATGAAATGGTGTCTAACACAAGTAGATTGAAGATCACGATTTCATAGACGTTTTTACTCCAACCGAATTGATGAACACTCAGAAAAACAGATTCCGGAAGGAGCCCGTCAAAGCGGCAACTCCGTTTGCGGAGGCCCGGGACGAGCTGTTCCAGCAAATCATGCGCTGTGGCGTAGTCGGCTCGGCGCCCGAGGATCAGAAGGATTGGTTCGACAACACGATGGATTACCTGGCGGAGCGGTACCATGAGCTGACGCCAGCAGAAGTAGGGGAACTTCGGGTACTGGGAGAGCGATTCGCACAGCCTCCGAAGGTTAGACAGGCCGTTTGACCGAAGGGCGCCCGCTGGGCGCCCTTTCTTTTGCGGCACACTCACCGCAGACTAGTCGGGCTCACCTTCGACCGCTGATCCCCCGACGTAGTATGACAGCGAACCTCGCCCCTCCCCCGAGTCCGGCCTCGAACGCCGGCTCGATCCCTGATGTCCGGCCAAAGGGCAGCGGCCCCTCAACGCCGAGGACAACCAGCAGGTAAGCGCGCGAACCTCCGTCGAGCTTCGAGCGGTAGCGCCCCGATACCCCGGCTCCGCCGTACGGAGCCCAGCGACTCTGACGGAACGGGTCGAGGCTGAATCTCGTGATCAGATCGGTCCGGCCTTCAATCCCGTGACGACCCGCGCCGATTCCAGCGACGAGGCCGGACCGTACGTAGATACCGGAGGGAACACTCACTCCAAGCCCAGCCTCAACGCCGGCGGTACGGGCGACAATTGCATCTATCCTTCCTTCGATCTGGACTGGCTGCTGTGGAGCTTGCGAGCGTGCGGCAGCAGACACAACCAACGTCAGGCTGAGCGTCAGGCGCAGGAGCAACCGCGGAGTTGGCATCGATGCGGTCAGGCGGTGCTCGAGCCGGTGCGTCCCCGCCACAGCGCGATCGAGTAGTCGACGATTGATGCGGCAGACACGAGCCCGATCGCGAGGATCAGAATCCGGGTCAGCTCCGGCACCAGGATGATCGCCACCAGCGTGATCATTTGCAGGACGGTGACAATCTTGCCTAGCATTCTCGCCCTGAACACGGCGGGGCGCAGCGCTGGAACAATTTTGGCGACCAGAAACCCAACGGCCGTGGCGAGGTCCCGCGTGAGGAAGATGAAATACTGCGCGATGGAAAGTTGGCCTTCAACGAGGTAGGTCGATATCGCGACTAACACGAAGATGCGATCGGCGATTGGATCGAGTAGCGCACCCGCGGTGCTCTCCGATTTTTTGTGGCGGGCGAGCCAGCCGTCCATGAAATCCGTCAACCCGGCGACCGCGATGAGAGCGATGCGGTCCCACGGTTCCGATACGAGCACGAATGCGAGCGCCAAAACCACTCGCGACAGCGACATCGTATTTGGAAGATTGAGCAGAGCGCGACGACCCATGCGAGCGAAAAGTACGACCGCGTCGGAGTGCTTGCCAGCGCGCGCG
>DASWBC010000024.1:0-3927 GCA_036390815.1 Gemmatimonadaceae bacterium | reverse complement strand
CATCGGCTGAAGCCGGGAATGTTTGCAACGCTTCGGCTGTTCGCGACGGCAGGACGAAGTGTCCTCAGCGTGCCGCGTTCAGCGGTTCTCTCGACGGGCGAGCGAAATCTCGTATTCGTAAAGCGCGCCGACGGCATGCTCGAGCCACGCGCGGTAGAGATTGGCGGCGCATCGAGCGATCGCATCGAGATCCTTCGCGGCCTTGCCGGTGGTGATACAGTCGTCACCTCCGCGACCTTCCTTGTCGACGCCGAATCCAACCTCGGCACGGCCCTGGGTGGAATGGGCAACATGCCGGGAATGGATATCGCCGCGCCCAAGAAGAAGGAGTAGCGGCCATGTTGAAGCGCGTCATCGAGTGGTCCGTCAGAAATCAGCTGGTAGTGCTGCTGTTCACGGCCGCGGTGGTGCTCGGCGGCGTGTGGGCGATCAAGCACACCCCTCTCGAAGCGTTGCCCGACCTCTCCGACGTGCAGGTAATCGTGCAGGCGGATTACGCCGAACAGGCGCCTCGCATCGTCGAAGACCAGGTCACGTACCCCATTTCCACGGAGATGCTAAAGGTGCCCGGCGCTCGCACGGTGCGAGGGTATTCGTTTTTTGGTGTCAGTTTCGTGTACGTGATCTTCGCGGATGGTACCGATCTGTACTGGGCGCGCAGCCGGGTTCTCGAATATCTGAGTGGCATAAAGGGGAAACTCCCAGCGAGCGTCACGCCGACGCTCGGGCCCGACGCGACTGGTCTCGGCTGGGTCTTCCAGTATGCGCTAGTCGATACGACAGGAAGACTGAACCTGGGCGAGCTGCGGACACTGCAGGACTGGTATCTCCGCTACGCGCTGACCGCGGTTCCCGGCGTTGCAGAAGTCGCGACGATCGGCGGATTCGAGAAGCAGTACCAGGTGGATATCGACCCGGCAAAGCTGCTCGCGTACGGTGTGTCGATCACGCAGGTGATGGGCGCGATCCAGAATGCGAACAACGACGTCGGCGCGATGGTGATGGAGCTGACTGAGCGCGAGTACATGGTGCGCGGTCTTGGCTACCTCAGATCCATATCCGACATCGAGAACGTGGTAATCGGGGCGACGGCGGGGGGAACCCCGGTCCGCGTCGTGGATCTCGGCCGCGTGTCGGTTGGACCGGCGGTCCGGCGTGGGATCGCCGATCTGAACGGTCGTGGTGATGCAGTCGGGGGCATCGTCGTAATGCGGTTCGGCCAGAACGCGCTCGCGACCATCAAGGCTGTCAAAGCGAAGCTGGTGCAGGCAGAAAAGGGGCTGTCGCCAGGCGTCGTTGTCGTGCCAGTGTATGATCGCAGCGATCTCATCGAGCGCGCCATCGCGACTCTACGCGGCAAGCTGGTCGAGGAGAGCATTATCGTTGCTCTGGTGTGCATCGTATTTCTGCTCCACGCGAGCTCCGCTCTCGTCGCGATACTCACTCTCCCGATCGGCATTCTGCTGGCGTTCATCGGGATGCGCCTTGCGGGCGTCGGCGCGGACATCATGTCACTCGGTGGCATCGCCATCGCGATCGGCGCGATGATCGACGCCGCGATCGTGATGATCGAGAACATGCACAAGCACCTCGAGCGCGAAGGTGGGAAAAGCGCCGGCCTGGCCAAGTACGTCGAGACGAAAGCGCTCACCCGCGAACAGCGGATGCGCATCGTCGTCGAGTCGTCGAAGGAAGTCGGCCCGGCCTTGTTCATCTCGCTGCTGATCATCACAGCCAGCTTCCTCCCCGTATTCACGCTCGAGGGGCAGGAGGGCCGGTTGTTCACGCCCCTCGCGTTCACGAAGACTTTCGCGATGGCCGCGGCGAGCCTCCTCGCTGTCACTCTCGTTCCGGTGACGATGGCGCTGTTCATACGTGGGCGCATCTACACCGAGCGAGCCAACCCGGTAAGCCGCGTCCTCATTCGGGCTTATCGGCCCGTCATCAATGCCGTGCTGCGAAATCGCTGGCCAGTCGTTGTCGCCGCGATCGTCGTCCTGATTCTGACATGGATTCCATGGAAGCGGATGGGACGGGAGTTCATGCCTCCGCTCCAGGAGGGGACGATCCTGTATATGCCGACTACGCTTCCCGGCATTAGCATCGCTCGCGCGCGGGAAATCCTGAGGATCCAGGATTCCGTGCTCAAATCTTTTCCCGAGGTCGCGAGCGTGTGGGGGAAGGCCGGCCGAGCGAACACGGCGACCGACCCGGCTGGTCTCGACATGTTCGAGACGACTATTGCCCTGAAGCCCGAATCGCAGTGGCGTAGCGGGATGACGCAGGAGCGACTGGTCACGCTCATGGATTCAGCCGTGCGCGTCACGGGAGTGACCAATGCGTGGACGATGCCTATCAAAGGACGCATTGACATGCTGGCCACGGGCATTCGAACGCCGGTGGGCATCAAGATCTTCGGACCAGATTTGGCGGAACTGGAACGCATCGGCAAAGCGGTCGAAAACTCGGTGCGCAGTGTTCGGGGAACGCGGAGTGCCTTCGCTGAGCGAGCGGTCTCCGGGTATTACCTCGATATCGACATCGACCGCGTGGCGGCGGCGCGCCACGGATTGAACGTCGGCGACATCCAGACGGTGATAGCGAGCGCGATCGGCGGCATGACGATCACGCAAACAGTGGAAGGGCGCGAGCGGTATGGAGTCCGCGTTCGCTACCCGCAGGAGCTGAGGGACACACCCGAGCAGCTGGCGTCGGTGCTAGTGCCCGTGAGCCATTCGATAGGCATCACTGCTCCGCCTGCCGCTGCTTTACCTGGAATGCCCGCGTCGTCGCCGGGAACACCGATGACCGGCGGAAATGTTGCGCAGGTTCCATTGGGGCAAATAGCAACGATCAAGAAAGTAGCGGGGCCGATGGTCGTGCGCACCGAAGGCGCGATGCCGACGGCGTGGGTGTATGTGGACGTCGCCGATCGCGACATCGGGAGCTTCGTCGACGAAGCGCGTCGCTTCGTCGAGCGTGACGTGAAACTCCCCGTCGCGTATAGCCTGGCGTGGAGCGGCCAGTACGAGTACATGCAGCGTGCGGCGGCGAGGATGAAACTTGTCGTTCCAGCAACGCTCGCGATCATCTTCATGTTGCTCTATTTCAATTTCAGGAGCATCAGCGAAAGCGTCATCGTGATGCTTTCGGTGCCGTTCGCGCTCGTCGGCGGATTTTGGTTCGTCTGGGCGCTCGGATACAACTGGTCGGTCGCAGTGGCCATCGGGTTCATCGCGCTTGCCGGAGTCGCCGCCGAGACGGGCGTGGTAATGCTCATGTACCTGGACAACGCGTGGAAGGCCAGGCAGAAGGATGGCGGGCGCGCGTCGACTCGCGATCTGTATGACGCAATCGTGGAAGGCGCGGTCGAGCGCGTGCGTCCGAAGATCATGACGGTGACGGCTGTCATGGCGGCACTGCTGCCGATTCTCTGGGGAAACGGCGCCGGAGCCAGCGTCATGAAGCGCATCGCGGCGCCGATGGTCGGCGGCATGGTCTCGAGCACGATCCTGACGCTCGTCGTGATTCCGGCAGTTTACGCGCTCGTTCGGGAGCGCGAGTTGTCCCAGACTCCGTTAGTCGGACGAGGAGGTATTACGGAAGTCTCACCTGTCTTTGGGAGGGCTGTGGGAGAATCAAATCGACCGCTCGAAAGATGACGTGAAGGAGTGCAAGTGCCAGGAAGGACATCTCCGGCGCAGGATTGTGCTTGGGCCTTCGCCACGTGAAAGCGGAATAGTGCTCTCCTCTGTCGATTCTACAACCCGACGTTACAAGAGATCCTTCCACAACCGCCGACGCCTAGTCCGTGAGCAGCCCTATCTTCAGTGCGAAGTCGACGTAATCGCTACGGTGCGTTAGCCCAAGTTTTTCGTTGATCCGCTGCTTGTAGGTGTCGACCGTCTTGGGGCTGATGAACAGCTT
>DASWBC010000023.1:0-3869 GCA_036390815.1 Gemmatimonadaceae bacterium | reverse complement strand
GCGGCGCCCATTTCAGGAACATCCTCGACTTCCCGAAACAGTTTGCCGGCGCGACGATCGTCGCTCTTGAGCAGAACTACCGCTCGACCCAACCGATCCTGAGCGTCACCAACACGCTCATCTCACGCGCGGCGGAAAGGTTCACCAAGAATCTCTGGACCGAGCGAACCGGAGGCGAGACACCGTGGCTCGTCGCCGCGCGGGACGAGCAGCAACAGACCCAGTTCGTCGTGGACCGGATCCTCGAGCTGCACGAGGAGGGAACGCGCCTCAGCGAGATTGCCGTGCTCTTTCGCGCGGGCTACATGTCCGCGGATCTCGAGATCGAGCTCACCAACCGAAAGATTCCGTTCGAGAAGTGGGGCGGGCTCAAGTTCCTCGAGGCAGCGCACGTAAAGGACGTGCTGGCGTTTCTCCGCATCCTCGAGAACCCCCGCGATGAGGTGAGCTGGTATCGCCTGCTGCTCCTGCTTCCCGGGATCGGGGACGCAACCGCGCGCGCTGCAATCGATGCGATGGCAGTGGCGGCGTGGGAATCGACCGCCTTCGGCCGCTACAGTCCGCCGCCCAGGGCGAGAGCAGCGCACGCCGCGCTCGTTGGTTTGCTCGACGGCCTCCGCGCGGGTCCGATTCTGGACGAGGCGCAGGTCGCCGCCGATATCGCGCGCGTCCGGTTGCTGTACGACAACATTCTCCGCGAGCGCTACGACAAGGTAGAGCCGCGCCTGGCTGATCTCGATCAGCTCCAGATCATTGCCGCCGGTTATCCCGATCGCGCCACATTCCTCTCGGCGCTCGCCCTCGAGCCACCGCAGGCGACACAGGACCTCGCGACCGGGACTCGCGAAGAGGACGACTGCCTGATCCTCAGCACCGCGCACTCGGCCAAGGGCAAGGAGTGGGACGCGGTATTCGTGATCTGGGCGGTGGATGGGTGGTTTCCATCAGCGCGCTGTCTCAACAACGACGAGGAAACGGAAGAAGAACGCCGGCTCATGTACGTTGCGCTCACCCGCGCCCGCAACCATCTGAGCGTGTCCTACCCGCTCAACGCCTACTCGTCGCGCCGCGGCGCCGACTACTCGCTCGACCAGTTATGCCGGTTCTTCGACCGTGAAGTTCGCGACAACATGCAGCGCGTTGCACTCGGGACCGACAATGCATCCCCGCCCGCCGAAGAGGTGAGAAAGGAGCCGCTACTCGATTTACGAGCGCTTCTTAGGTCGAGATTCTCTGGCAACTGAGGGCGGCGCTGAACTGCAATGAACTGCAAAACTGAAAAGAACGGGGTGGGAGGTGTCAGAGATGCATAGATCCCAGGTCACAGGTCACTACGCCCGGACTTTTCTACCGCTGGATCAGGGCACAAGCAACTGCCTGTGCCTCGAATGCCACAGAGGCAAGTCCGGGCGTCGTGACCTGATACCTGGCACCTACGCCTCTCTGACACCTCTCACCCCGTTCAGTTTGTAGTTCAGTTTTGCAGTTGCAGTTAGCCCCCGGCCCACCGCCGCAACGCCAGAAACGGGTCCTTCGGTTCTGCCTTCGCCAGCCCAATTATCCGCCCGATCGTACGCTTGAGATCGCGCCCCTCCCTCTCATAAACTCGATCGAATACATCGAGATCGCTCGCGTATACCCGTCGCGCCAGTAGCGCAGCATTGTTCAGTTGAACCCGCTCGGCGTACAGAGGATTGATGGTCTTGAGCCGCGGCGCGATTTCGTTGACGAGCGCGATGCGGGTGCGCAGGTAGACCGTATCGCGCGCTGCGATCCGGGCCTCCTTGTCGGAAGGGTGGGCCGCGTAAGCCGAGTCGAGCGCCCTGATCACCCTCGTCCAGAAGTTCGCGAGCAGCTTGTCGTCCTCCCACTCCGCGTCCACCTTCGCTGCCGCCGCGTCCTGCCTGCGCGACCTGAAGAATGCCGCCGCGCCCCGCGCTCCCACGAACATCGCAAAGGATTCGTTGAACGGCGCCTGTCCCGATGCGTAGAAGGTGTTGTGGGTCAGCTCGTGAATCACCGTGTTGGCGAGATCGAGCGAGTCACCTTTGAGCGTTGTGTTGAGGAGCGGATCGTTGAGAAAACCGAGCGTGCTGAAAGCATCAGAGGGCCGGACGTACACGTCGAACCCATCGGTTGCGAGATTCTTCGCATCCCGCTTCGCCGCATCGAAATCGAAGTAGCCTTTGTACGGGACTGTTCCGACGATCGGAAACCACCAGGTGTAGGGCTTCAGTGTGTCCCGATAAGCGGCCGACACAACAAGCACCAAAGTGTCATGATCTAGGCGCGAGTATGTCGTGAAACTGTCTTTAGTTCTCAGCCGAAGACTGTCTCTTGCGTACTGACGGGCGGCTAGAACCACCTTCAGCTTCGCCCTCGACTCCGCCGGAGTCCTCGGATCGGCCACGATCTCGGAAATCGGTTGGCGCCGACTCAATATCTTGGCCTCCTCCCACGCCCCACGACTGAGGTAACAAGCTGTGGGAGCAGAGATTAGACCCAACACAGCCGCACAAACCGCTATCGCGAGGATACCGCGTCGCATATTCTTATCATGTGTCCTTCGTCCACCTCCATTGCCACTCTGAATACTCGCTTCTCGACGGCGCAAACCGCATCGATGATCTCATCAATAGAGCGCTGGAGTTCGAACAGCCCGCCCTCGCCATAACCGATCACGGTAACCTTCACGGGGCGTGGGAGTTCCAGGAAAAGGCCAAAAAAGCGGGGCTCAAGCCGATCATCGGCATGGAAGCCTATGTCGCGCCGGGCGATAGACGCGCCCGCGACCGCATCGGAGGAGATCGGGGCAAACCCTACTACCACCTCGTCCTCCTCGCCCAGAACGCGACCGGGTACAAGAATCTAGTCAAGCTCTCCTCGCTCGCCTACACGGAAGGCTTCTACGCCAAGCCGCGCGTCGATCGCGAGCTGCTCGCGAAGTACAGCGAAGGCATCGTCGTCTCCTCCGCCTGCATGGCCGGCGAGATCGCGCACCACCTGCTCTCCGACGAATACGACCAGGCACGCGCGGCTGCGTCATGGTACGCCGACGTCTTCAGGGATCGCTATTACCTCGAGGTCCAGGCGCACGATTCCGAGAACCAGGCGACCCTCAACCGGCGCGTCTTCCAACTCGCCGAAGAGCTGAGTCTCCCGGTCCTCGCCACCAACGACACGCACTTCCTAACCCGCGACGATCACGACGCGCACGACGTCCTCCTCTGCATCGGGCTCGGCAAGGATTACTCCGACACCAATCGGATGCACTACGATGAGGGCCTCTACTTCAAGAGCGCGCCCGAGATCGCCGAGCGATTCCCCGGGCGCAACGATGTCCTCGAGAATTCGCTGCGCATCGCCGATGAGTCTGCCATCACGTTCTCTAAGCAGTACCGAGTCCCCTCCTTCCCCCTCCCTTCCGGCATCGAGACGGAAAACGAGCTGCTGGTGCGCCTCGCCGAAGAGGGAGCTGTCGCGCGTTACGGCACGCCGCTTCCCGCCGAAGTACGCGAGCGGCTCGACTACGAGCTTGGTGTCATTACCAGCACCGGCTACGCCGGCTACTTCCTCATCGTCGAGGACTTCATCAGGGCAGCGCGAGACAAGGGAATTCCCGTGGGCCCAGGCCGTGGATCCGCCGCCGGCTCGCTCGTCGCCTACTCGCTGCGCATCACCGATGTCTGCCCGCTCAAGTTCGACCTGCTCTTCGAGCGCTTTCTGAATCCTGAGCGCATCTCGATGCCCGATATCGACGTCGACTTCTGCTTCGAGCGGCGCGGAGAAGTCATCGAATACGTGCGCCAGAAGTACGGACGCGATTCGGTCGGCCAGATCATCACCTTCGGAACATTGAAGTCACGCGC
>DASWBC010000022.1:0-3245 GCA_036390815.1 Gemmatimonadaceae bacterium | reverse complement strand
GTGTAGCATCCATGCCCTTCGCCCGGTGACGCGCCCGCGTCCTGACCTCTTGCTGGGAGGTCGTTCAATGGTAGGACAGCTGGCTCTGGACCAGCATATCGGGGTTCAACTCCCTGCCTCCCAGCCACGGTTGGAGTTTGTTCGAACGTGCCACGCGACCTCTGCGGGTGTTCGTGTTACTTCGATGCCTCAGTCGAGCAAGCGGCGTGCAGGAATTTGGCTTGGCCTCTACATTGCGCGCGAGAGACGCCCGACTCGAACGGATAAACTCGGCGATCGCGCTCCGTTGTGTGCGGCTAATGCATTCGCCGCCGGTGGAACCGCCACCGCTCGAACCAGCGGCCCGACTGCCACACGACGAGAACTGCGGCAAGGAGTGCGCCCAGGAGAAGCCACTGGACATGATGCAGGAGTTGCACGTACGCGCGCATCTCATTGAAGGACGTCCATTCGTCCTGAATCTTGCCGTCGATCACGCGCCAGATCGTGATGCCGCGCATCTCCACGCGGGTCCCCGTCGGCGGCAGCCCACCATAACCCCACGCGGTGTGCGTGCCGTGGAACGTCCATAGGACGGTGACGTAGTCACCCTCGGCGACCATCGCGTCGACAGTCATCCGCAGATCGGGGAATGCCTTCAGTTCACTTCGCACCCACGCCTGATCTTCGGCGAGCGAGATCGGTCGCCGGCCATGGTTGACGAAATCACGCGCGTAGATCTCATCGGCAACCTGCAGCCGTCTTTGATTGAAGATTTCGTCGAAGACACGACGCGCGACGGCTTTGTTCCTCTCAGTGATCGGCACATCCGCGTGCGCCGTCGTGGGAAGCAGGCAAAAAGCGAATCCCGTTAGTAGCGCAATGACCGCTTTCGACTCGACTTTCAAGATCACTCCGAGTCCGCAAGGGTGTACGTCGGGCGGCCTCCGCTGTTTCAGAAAACCTTTCATCTGAGCTGGATCGCCGAACCAATACGCGGCCGTGACTCGTCCGTCACTCTTTCAACGGTTGGACAGCTGGCTCTGAACCAGCATCTCGGGGTTCAAGTCCCTGCCCTCCAGCCACTGCCTGAAATCCGCTCCGTTGTCGCTCGGCTCAGCACCTGTTCTCCAGGGAAAAGTCTGTCGTCTGCGATAATCGCGCGATCCCATGACATCGACATCGGTCGCTGCTGGAAGCCATCTCGGGCCCTACGAGGTCATCTCGCGCATCGGCGCCGGCGGCATGGGCGAGGTGTTCCGCGCGCGTGACACGCGGCTCGATCGAACGGTGGCCATCAAGGTCCTGCCGGCGGAGTTTGCGAGCAACGCACAGCTGAAGATTCGTTTCGAGCGCGAGGCAAAAGCGATCTCGCAGATCAGCCATCCGCACATTTGCGCGCTCCACGACGTCGGCCAGGCAGACGGCGTCGAATACCTCGTCCTGGAGTTCCTGGAGGGTGAAACGCTCGAAGACCGGATCGCCCGCGGACCATTGCCCATCGCGGACGTGCTCCGCCTCGGCGGCCAGATCGCGTCGGCGCTGGCGTGCGCGCATCGCGCGGGGATCATTCACCGCGACCTCAAGCCGGGCAACGTGATGATCACGAAAACCGGCGCGAAACTTCTTGATTTCGGGCTCGCGCGCAGCGCGCCCGCGTTCGCGACGCCGCTGGACGCGACGCAGCACAAGCCGCTCACGCAGGAAGGAACGATCCTCGGCACGTTCCAGTACATGTCACCCGAACAGCTCGCCGGTGAAGAGGTCGACGCGCGAAGCGACATCTTCGCCCTCGGCGCGGTGCTCTACGAGATGCTCACCGGCGTGCGCGCGTTCGAGGGAAAGTCGAGGACGAGCATCATCGCCGCAGTGCTCGCCGGTCCGCCGCGCACCGCGTCGAGTCTGCGCCCCATGACCCCACCCGTCCTCGAGCACGTCATCGCCAAGTGTCTGGGCCGGGAGAAGGACGAGCGGTGGGAGAGTGCCGCCGATGTGGCCTCCCAGCTCGAATGGATTGCCGGCTCCGCGAGCGGCGAGAGCTCCGCCGTCCGCGTGGAGAAGCCTCGGCGGCGTGCGGCACTCCTGGTGGCATCGGCAACCGCCGCGATGGCGATCCTCGCCGCGATCGCCGGCGGCTTCTACGTCATGCGCCGCTTGCGGCTGGCCGAGCAGCCTGTGGTCTCCGAGCTGCTGGCGGACGAGCCGCTGACGCCGTGCCTCTTCGGCGCCGTCGCGCTTTCGCCAGATAGCACGCAGCTGCTCATGCTGGTCGGGCAGTCTGGCAAGCCATCCATCGCGGTCCGCAATCTGGCGGCGGGCGAGACGAAGAAGCTGGCCGGAACGGAGGGGGCGAACTTCCCCTTCTGGGCGCCCGACTCGCAGCGCATCGCGTTCTTCGCCGGCGGGAAACTGAAGACGATCGGTGTGAGCGGCGGATCGATTCAGACCGTCTGTAACGCAAAAGCGGGCCGCGGCGGGTCGTGGGGCCGCGCAGGCGTCATCGTCTTCGCCCCCGACATCGCCTCGCCGATCTACAAGGTCAGCGAAAGCGGCGGTTCGCCGGTTCCGGTAACGCGCCTCGCGCCAAACGAGGCGCATCGCCAACCGATCTTTCTGCCGGATGGAAAGCGATTCTTGTTCTCGGTGCGAGACGCGCTGTTCGCAGGATCGATTGACGGCGGCGCGCAAAAGCGTGTCGTCGAAAACGCATCGAACGCCGCGTTCGCGCGCGGCCGTCTCTTCTTCGTCCGTGACGGCAATCTGGTCTCCCAGCCATTCGACCCGGCGAAACTGGAGGTCAGCGGGGCGCTCACGCCGGTGGCGGATCACGTCGAATACTTCAAGGTGCGCGCGGTGGGGAACTTCTCCGTCACGGACACGAAGATGGTCTACGTCGGCGAAGCATCGGGATCGAGCGAAATCGTCGCGCACGACCGCAGTGGCCGCGTCAGCGAGATTCGCGCGGGCACTGCCGATTACCGCATCCTCGACATTTCGCCGGACGACCGGACGCTTGCGGTAGCGATCAACGAGCACATCGAACAGGGCGACGTGTGGCTCGTCCAGCTCGAAGGAGGCGCGAAATCGCGACTGACCTTCACCGACGGCGGAGCGCTCTCCGGCGCGTTTTCACCCGACGGCACGCGCTTCGCGATGAGCTCCGGGTTCTACGGCCAGAACATTGCCGTCAACGTTCGCTCCATGGTCAGCAACGATACGCAGAAGCTCTTCGACACGCGTGGCGCGTGCATCGTGACCGGCTGGTC
>DASWBC010000021.1:0-1950 GCA_036390815.1 Gemmatimonadaceae bacterium | reverse complement strand
CTGATGAAGGCCGACGCCTACACGAAACACATCGGCAAGTAGCGCCTGGTCTTCCTCGGCAAGTAGCGCCTGATCTTCCTCGGCAAGTAGCGCCTAACCTGTCTCGGCTGGCGTCAGATCCCGCCCGCGTTCCCGCTGGCGGGCAGAGTGCTCGCGAAAACAACGCCGCCGGAACTCGGATCAGGAATGCGTGCGCCAGCACGCTGCACACGACCCAGAACGAGAGCATTTGCCATCTCAGCCCGTTCCGACGTTTGCCTCTGCGTACGAATCAGTCGGCGGGCACGAGCAAATGAGGTTCCGGTCACCGTACGCGCTCTCGATTCGCGCCACCGCGGGCCAGAACTTGAACTCCACGCTCCACGGCGCCGGAAACGCCGCGCGTTCCCTCGTGTACGGATGCGTCCAGGTCGTCGCCGTCACACGACCAATCGGATGCGGCGAGTTCTTGAGGACGTTGTCCTGCCTGTCCGCCGCTCCCGTCTCGACCTCCCTGATCTCTTCGCGAATCGAGATCATGGCCTCGCAGAATCTGTCGAGCTCTTCCTTCGGCTCGCTCTCCGTCGGCTCGATCATCAGCGTCCCGGGCACGGGGAACGAGACCGTCGGCGCGTGAAAGCCGTAGTCCATCAGACGCTTGGCGATGTCCTCGACGTCGATGCCGCTCGTCTGCTTCACCACCCGCGTGTCGACGATGCACTCGTGCGCGATGGTTCCGTGCGCGCCCTTGTACAGCACCGGAAAGTGCGGCTCGAGACGCTTCGCGATGTAGTTCGCGTTTAGAATCGCGATCTTCGTCGCGTACTCCAGTCCATCCCCGCCCATCAGCTTGATGTAGGCGTGCGAGATCGGGAGAATGCTCGCGCTCCCCCACGGTGCCGCCGATACCGCACCGACTTCGTGCCGTCCATCCAGTCTGACAACCGGATGCCCCGGCAGAAACGGAACGAGATGCTTCGCCACGCCGATCGGGCCCATCCCGGGTCCGCCGCCGCCGTGCGGAATGCAAAACGTCTTGTGGAGATTGAGGTGGCAGACGTCGGCGCCGATGTCGGCGGGCCGGCAGAGGCCGACCATCGCGTTCATGTTCGCCCCATCCATGTACACCTGCCCGCCGTGCTTGTGGACGACGGCGCAGATCTCCACGATTGATTCCTCGAACACGCCGTGCGTGGACGGATACGTCACCATCAGCGCGGCGAGATGCAACGCGTGCTCTTCCGCCTTGGCCGTCAGGTCGGCGACATCGATGTTCCCTCTGTCGTCGGTCTTCACGACGACGACCTGCATCCCGGCCATGACCGCGCTGGCCGGGTTGGTGCCGTGCGCCGACTGCGGAATGAGGCACACGTTGCGGTGCCCCTCCTTTCGGGACGCGTGGTACGCGTCGATCACCAGCAGCCCGGCGAACTCTCCCTGGGAGCCCGCGTTTGGCTGCAAGGAAACCGCCGCGAACCCGGTGATCTCCGCCAGAGCGCTCTCCAGCTCGTCGAACAGCTGGCGATAACCATCGGTCTGGTCGAGCGGCGCAAAAGGATGAATCTTGGCGAAGCCAGGCCATGTAATTGGCATCATCTCCGCCGTCGCATTCAGCTTCATCGTGCAGGAGCCGAGCGGAATCATGGAGTGAACGAGCGAGAGATCGCGCGACACGAGCTTGTTCATGTAGCGGAGCATTTCGGTCTCCGCATGGTGCCTGTTGAACACCGGATGCGTGAGAAACTTGGTAGTTCGGTTGAAGCGCTCGTCGTAGCGCGCGTCGGCCCCCGAGGCGAGATCCTCGACGCCAAAGTCGGGATCCTTTCCCCCGTTGAACACCGCCAGAAGGTTGGTGATGTCCTCGTTGCCGACGGTCTCATCGAGAGCGATGACGATGCTCCTGTCTTCGAGTACGCGCAGGTTGATGCGGCGGTTCCGCGCCTCGTCGACGATCCCGTGCACATTTCGCTT
>DASWBC010000020.1:0-3444 GCA_036390815.1 Gemmatimonadaceae bacterium | reverse complement strand
CGAACTGCAAACCCGGTTTGGGGTCCAGTTTCGCGATCTCGTCCGCTGCCTTCTGAACGTCTGTGGCGCTGATGCCGAAGCGCTTCGAGATCTCGCTCCAGCGGTGGTTGATCAATTCCTCGAAGCAGTCTCTCACGAGGCGGTACGGAACCGACTGCTCCAGTCCCGACTCCCTGAGCTGAAGTAGCAGGCACTCGCGAAGATTCTGGGCTCCGACTCCCGGCGGATCGAGGGTCTGGACGGTGGCCAGCATCGTCATCCCCTCCTCTTCCGTGTAGAGCGGAAGATCGCTGGTATCGCGCCCAGCGTCCTCCGCTGCCTTGGTCACGGCGTCATTGAGCGCATGCACGATATCGTCAACTCCGCACGCGAGATAGCCATCGTCGTTAATGTTGCCTATGAACTCGTCCGCAAGCAGAGTTTGTCGCGGAGTCAGCTCCAAGAGGCTGACCTGATCGCGGAGGTGGTCGCTCAGATCGCGCGTGGCGACGGTGACCGGCTCGAAGTACTCCTTCTCTTCGTGCTCTTCACGGCGACCGCCGGCGGTGTCGAAGCCATCAAGCAGGATCTCTTCCCAGTCTATCTCGCCGGCCCGCTCGTCCTCGGTCTCCGCCTGCACGGGCTCTGCCTCTTCGCCCTCCTGCTCCTCCTCTTCCTCCTCCTCCGCTTCGACGAGGTCGAGGAATGGATTGTTGAGAAGCTCCTGCTTCAGATGCTGCTGAAGGTCGAGCAGCGGCATGTAGAGCAGGTCCATCGCCTGATAGAGGCGTGGATTGATCTTGAGCTCCTGACGGAGCTGGGTCGATTGATTGAGGCCCGGCTTCACGAGACTGTTTCCTCGTCTCTGTGGCGAGAGAATCTCTCGCGCAGCCGGGCGGTGAGCGTTGGACCGAGATAGATGTCAGCCACGGTATCGTCGAATACCAGGTCCCGGACTGTTCCGGAGACCTTAACCTGTCCATCGAACATAATGTATGCACGGTCGACGATGTCGAGCGTTTGCTCGACGTTGTGATCGCTGATCAGCACGCCGATTCCGCGGTGACGCAGCCCGGCGACGATTGTTTGTATGTCGTGTACCGCGATTGGATCGACTCCAGCGAAAGGCTCATCGAGCATCATGAACTTCGGATCCGTCACGAGCGCCCGCGTTATCTCGAGGCGGCGGCGCTCGCCACCGGAGAGCGAATACGCCTTGTTCTTCCGGAGTCTCTTGATGCTCAGCTCATCGAGGAGTTTCTCCAGCCGCTCCGAGCGCTCCGCGGCGGAGAGCGGAAGCGTCTCCAGAATCGCAAGGATATTGTCTTCGACCGAGAGCTTCCGAAAGATCGAAGGCTCCTGCGAAAGATAACCAATCCCGCGCCGGGCCCGCTCGTACATCGGGAGCTTGGTGATGTCCTTCCCGTCGACGAGAATCCGACCCGCGTCCGGCGGAATCAGCCCGACGATCATGTAGAAGGTCGTCGTCTTTCCGGCGCCGTTCGGACCGAGGAGTCCGACGATTTCACCTTGCTGCAGGTGAAGCGCGACGTTGTTCACGACTTTTCTGCCGCGGTAAACCTTGGTCAGTCCCTCTGCATCGAGCACGCTGCCGCCGATCAGCGCGGGGCGGGGTGGCGTCGAGAGCGCCATTCGGGAATGCTCGCCTGTCTCGCGCATGGCCTCCGCGAACTCGGCCCGACGTGGGGCGATGTCCTTCCAGAGGGATGGGGAAATGCTCACCATCGCGGTATCGCGCTCGAGATCGCCGTCCAGCGGGGCGATCACGCCACTCTCGGCAAGCCGGGGCAGGATCGAGGTGGTGAGATAGGCTCGGACCTCGTCCTGACCGAGGCGCCCCGCCTCCTGCTCCGCGTTGACGCCTTTTACGCGTAACGCGCGGAGGTAGTCGTCCCGATAGTGCGCGGCGACATCACGGACGTTGGCAACGCCCGCGTCATCGGCGGCGCGGACGATCGCGTGAAGAGCGAGGCCATCAAGCTGGTCCTTGTGAGAAAAGCCGGAGATGACTGCGCGAACGCTGTCCGGGAGCTTGTCGCTATCGGTCATCGTTTAATGACGGGCGGCTTGATCCCGGCAGGAGGCGTCGCTGTGGCGGGCGGCTTTCCCCTCCCCGGGATCGCGCCCGGTTTCTCCGCGGTCGACGCCGCGGCGGGCTCGATCAAGACGCCCGTGGCCTTATCCGTCACCGTGACGGTCGCGACTTTGCCAGTCTCGAAAATGATATCGATGATCCTTCCGACGACATAGTTGACCGTAGGCTCGGTTTGGGGGCCTTTCGAATTCTTCATCTGATAGAAGGATCTGGCGTTGCCTTCAGCGACAATCTCGCGGATTCTGGGCTTGCTCGAGGTGTCGGCGTCGACCAGAGAATCGAAGTGAGCGACGAGGGTATCGCCGCTCATCCAGTCTCTCTGGGTCGAGACGACACCCGAATCGGGATTGCTCTCGGCGTAGGCGTTACGCAATGCTCGGACCTCTCGGATTCGTTGCGCGGGCATTATCGCGTCGATCGAGTCGGCGATGATCTCGCGGTCCGGAGAAATGGCATGCGCCCGGCCCACTCCCCAGGCAAAGGCGCGCTGGAGCTGGTTGCTCTGCATTCTCAAGTCGATCGAGTCGGCCACCAACTCGAGATCCTTGCTGAGAGCGTGCCCTTTGGGAGTGGCGACCACGCGCTCGACCTGGCGATTGCGGGAGTAAACGTCGATCACGCCGCCTGTGAGTGTGAAGGCGCGGGTACCCTTGCCCTGCACGGATGGCTCGCGCATTAGCCGGGCGAAGTCGCGCCCGCTGTCCATGAATGCCGAATCGCCCGTGGCGAGAAGATCCGGCCGGGTGATTTCAACGCGCCCCGAGGCGTAGACGAGACTGTCCCCTTGCATTGTGATGGTGTTGGCGATGACGTGGGCCGTATCGGGCGGCCGGCCGCGGCCGGAGGTGTCTCTCTGCACGAGAGTGACGGTGGGGCGGCCCGGGGCAAACATTCGCGTCAGGGGGCGCTGGGGAGTGCTGCGATAGTAATCGGCAGTGGGACCGCGGAGCGTGCTGCCGTTGGACTGGACAGCAACGACATCTCCCTCGGCGTGAAGGTGGTCGTCGCCCTGATAGTAGGTCATTGTGCGCGAGTCTACCGTCGCGCGCGGCTCGGTGTAATGCACACGGCCAACGAGATACAGCCTTCCCTCGGATTCGTAGTATTCCGCGCTATCGGCGGTGAGGGTGTTCCCCTGTCCGATGCAGTGTGCGACAATGCCGCCTCCCAAATACGTGATTCTCTTCCCAGCGGCATCCGTACGGATATTCGCAGGAGTTCCAGGCTTATTGACGAAATCCAGATCGCAATTGCGGGGAATGTCCTGCGCCCTCGCCATCCCCGTGAAGGCACACAAAAACACCGCTGGCTGGAGCCATTTCGTGCTGTTCACCGCTTGGGAGGCGGCG
>DASWBC010000019.1:0-5574 GCA_036390815.1 Gemmatimonadaceae bacterium | reverse complement strand
ACGATCCTCGCCGTGCTGGGCGTCGCCGTCGCCGCGGCAATGCTGCTCGACATGGTGATGCTGGCGACGGGAATGCGGGAGTCGTTTCGCGAGCTGCTGCTCTCCCGGGGATTCGAGATCAGGCTCGCCCCAAAGGGGACGCTGCCATTCGATACCGACGCGACGATTCCGGGAGTCAGCGCAATAACAGCGACGTTGCGAGCCAATCCCGACATTCGTGAGATCAGTCCGGTGCTGGGCGCATCGATTCACATTCTGGCCGGCAACCGCGATGTGAGTGGATCGGCGCTTGGGATAGACCCCAGAGTTCAGGGCGACTACGAGCTCCTGTCGGGGCGCGATGTGACCACGCCCGATGCCATGGTCGTCAACGACCATCTGCTGAGCCGGCTCGGCGTCCGTATTGGAGACACGCTCAGCGTCGCGACCGGCTACGACCCGCAGACGCGCACCTACTCGGGCCAGCGGAAGCTCGTGGTGACGGGCCGAGTGAAGTTCATCTACGGAGCAAATGATCAATCGTCGTCGGCAATGCGCCGGGAGACGCTCGAAGCAATGGGCGGACAGGCGCGCGACCGCGCCTCGCTATTCATGGTTCGGGTACGCAAGGACGCAGACGCGGAGCAGGTTCGCAACTGGATCGAGAAGCAGCTCCCCAACGTGACCGCGATCTCCATCGCGACAGCCATCGCGCAGGTAGATGAACGACTCAGCTACTTCCGCCAGCTCGCCCTGATACTTGGCGCCGTGAGTCTGTTCGTAGGATTTCTGCTGGTGACGACTCTGGTGACGGTCTCGGTGAACGAGCGCGCCGGAGAGATCGCGGTGATGCGCGCGATTGGCGTGTCGCGATCGCACGTCGTCGAGCAGGTCGTGCTGGAGGGTGTCGCGATCAGCTTCGCCGGAGCCGTGCTTGGCCTGGCGCTCGGGCTCGTAACGGCGCGCTATCTCAACGGGATTCTCTCCGCTTTCCCCGGGCTGCCGATGGCGATCGACTTCTTTCTCTTTCAGCCCAGGGATGCCTGGTCTGCGCTCGGGCTTCTGATCGCCAGCGGAGTGGGCGCCGGCATTTATCCAGCATGGCGTGCGGCGTCGCTGCCGATTGCGGAATCGCTACGACGTGAGGCGATCGCGTGACCGTGCGCGCAAGCGTTGAATCGTCGATCGTCTCGCTCCGCGATGTTCGCCGCGATTATGTGCTGGGCGCCGAGCGTGTGCACGCGCTTCAGGGGGTGACGCTGGATGTCGAGCGTGGTGACTATGTGGCGATCGTCGGCCCTTCGGGTTGCGGAAAATCGACGCTGCTCAATCTGATCGGCGTGATCGACCAGCCGACTTCGGGCACGGTTGCGATCGCGGGCAGGCGTGTGGACGCGATGAGCGATCGCGAGGCGACGCAGTTCCGGCTGCGGAGCATTGGCTTCGTGTTTCAGCGCTTCTATCTGTTGCCGATTCTGACGGCTCTCGAGAACGTGGCGCTTCCGATGGCGGAGGCAAAGGTATCGAAAGGAGTGAGAACCGAGAGGGCGGCGCAGCTGCTCGAGTACGTGGGGCTTGGCAATCGCGAGCGTCATCGTCCGTCGGAGCTGTCAGGGGGCGAGCAGCAGCGCGTCGCGATCGCCCGCGCATTGTCGAATGGGCCAACGCTGCTTCTCGCGGACGAGCCGACGGGCGAGCTCGATGCCCGGACTGGCGCGGAGATCATCTCGCTCTTCCAGCGACTCAATGCGGATGGGACGACGATCGTGGTGGTAACGCACGATGAAGACCTGGCGAGCGCCGCGCGTCGGAAGGTCCACATGCGCGACGGCAGGGTGGTGGACGCGTGATCGTCCAGCTCGCGCTCCGCAACATCACGTATCGCCCGTGGCGATCCCTGTTGCTCTTTTTCGGCTTCGGAGTCGGGGTCGCGGTGATGATCGTGCTGCTCTCGATCGGCGAAGCGATGCTGTCGCAAGCGCGAAACGAGAAGCTGGTGGGCGGCGGGACGATCACAGTGCTTCCGGAAGGGCTCGATGTCGAGGTGATGAAGACGGGAGGCATCGGCGGCCTCTTCTTCTCGATCGCCCACGCTTCCTTCCTCTATCGTCAGGTGTTGGCGTCCCCGAGGTACAAGGAAGAGATGGCGGCGGTAGCGCCGCAGATAGAGGGGAGGCTGCTCTACGCGCGGACCAGCGACGGCCAGGAATTCCCGGTTCACGCGAGCGGGGACATTCCGGCAGCCACGAAAGCGGCTGGTGCCGCGCCGGAAGTCGTGGCCGGGAAATGGGAGAATGACGACGGCGACAGACGTTGGGTAGCGGCGACAGCGTTCGAGCTGAGAAACGAGATCGACCACTTCCACCTACCCTCGGACAGCGTTGCAAACAGAGAGACGTGGGCGGAATGGCACTACTTCAACGTGCTGTCACCGGACAAGAGGCGGTGGGCGTTCATCTCGTTCATCGTCGGTGGCGATGTCACGAGCACACAGTGGGGTGGCCAGATAGGGATCACGTTGCGAGAGCAGGACGGAGCGACGCGGCGGTTCGCCACCACCCTCGATCGGTCGCGGGTTCGATTCTCGACGACGGACGCGAACCTCGTGTTCGGAGACTCGCACGTCATCGTGCTACCCGACGGCGACTATGACGTGCGCGCCGCGGCTCGGGAGGAGAACGGTGCGCGAGGCAAACTCTCGGTCGCGCTTCGTGTGCATCCCGCGCCATACGCGTATTTCCCGGGCGTCGCCATGGGCTCGGGCGGGTTCGTCTCGGGCTACGCTGTTCCAGCTCTGCGCGCGAGCGCGACGGGAACTCTCTGCGTCGACAACCAGTGCGAGCAGCTAAACGACGCGCAGTCGTACCACGATCACAACTGGGGAGTCTGGCGCGGTGTCACGTGGGACTGGGGCGCGTCGCGCGCGGGCGACTACACGTTCCTGTACGGCCGCGTGTATCCTGGTGACAGCTCGGCATCCATTCCGCCGGTGCTCGTCTATGTCGTGGACTCGCTCGGATTCCGTGCCGTCTTCCGTCCCAAAATGATCTCGTACGTGGATGACCGGGAGGTCAGGACGGCGTCAGGGATGCTGCGGGTTCCGTCGCGCGCGAGCTTCGAAGATGTGCGCGATGGCGATACGCTGCGGGTCGAAATAACCGTCGAAGATGCGATTGCCACGGATACGAGGCCGCGTCCCAGCGCAAAGGACCGCAAAGGCGAGGCGGAGCGCGGCGATCCGCTCGGCAGCGAGAAAGCGAGGCCATATTTCATCCAGATGAAGGGAACGGCGCGAATCTCCGGCCGGCTCGACGGCCAGCCGCTCTCCGGAACGGGGACGGGGTTCTTCGAGACGTATCGTTGAACACGGGGCCAGTCGCGCTCGATGGAATTTTCCCGCACTCGTCGTGATCTGAAATGATCGATACACATTCCTTCGTTCACTTGTTGCTGGTCATCGCGGCCGTGCTGCTGACGACGCGCGCGCTCTCGGTGCTGGCCGAGAGGTTCGGCCAGCCGGCCATCCTCGGCGAGCTCGTCGGTGGAGTGTTGCTGGGCGCTTCGGTGTTCGGGATTCTGGATCCCAACGACCTCGCAATCCTCACGCTGGCGCAGCTGGGACTCCTGATCCTGCTTTTCGAGATCGGGCTCGCGACCGACTTGCGCGCGCTGACGAGAGAAGGCGGGACCGCGGCCATTATCGCAATC
This sequence comes from Gemmatimonadaceae bacterium, assembly GCA_036390815.1. Classification (GTDB taxonomy): domain Bacteria; phylum Gemmatimonadota; class Gemmatimonadetes; order Gemmatimonadales; family Gemmatimonadaceae; genus UBA4720. The sequence continues at coordinate 1,887 of DASWBC010000019.1, read as the reverse complement.
GTGGGCGTCGTGCTTCCGTTCGTCATCGGTTACGCCGCGCTTTCCGCGATGGGCATTGGGCGGCTCGCCGCGATAGTCTGTGCGGCATCGCTCACGGCGACGTCGATCAGCGTGTCGACGCGCGTGCTCGCCGAGCTGGGATTTCTGCAGACGCAGGAAGGGAGGGTGGTACTCGGGGCGGCGGTGCTCGATGACATCATCGGGCTGGTGATTCTTTCCGTGATAGGAAGCTTCGCGGCAGGTGTCGCCATAACGGCGACAGGCGTAATGCGCACGAGCGCAGTCGCCTTTGGATTTGTGGCCGTCGCGATCATTGTTGGAAGCTTCGTCGTCCCGCCGCTGTTCCATGCGGCGAAGCGGCTGCGCTCGCCAACGACGATCGCGATCATGGGTCTCGCGTTTGCTTTCTCCCTCGCGGCGCTGGCCGGATTGCTGGGCTCGGCGATCATTGTCGGCGGTTTCGTCGCCGGCGTTCTGTTGAACGGGATCGATCAACGCGACGATGTCCAGAGATCCGCTGGAGCAATGGGCAGTCTCCTCACGCCCATTTTCTTCGCCTCTGTCGGAGCTTCCGTCGATCTGGGGGCGCTCGCCCAGCCGAGGACGCTGCTGATCACGCTGGTCCTGCTCGTGGCAGGAGCGGTCGGGAAAATCATCGCCGCGTACGTTCCAATCTGGTTCAAGGGAAACAAGGCGCTCGTCGGGGCTGCCATGCTTCCGAGGGGTGAAGTCGAGCTCATCGTGGCGCAGACCGGGCTGGCGATTGGCGCGATCGACGTGTCACTGTTCGGTGCGATCACGCTGATGGTGCTGCTCACGACGCTACTTTCGCCGCCGCTCATTCAGGTTATCGCCAAGCGTGACCCTCGCGCCCGGGTGCTGCTCCCAGAAAAACGGCAGGCTAGCTTCGACGCGGCTTGACATCCGGAGGCCGCGGCTTCCGATTGAACCCATGTCCGCAGAAATCCACATCGGCACGCAGGGCTGGAACTACGACGCCTGGGTGGGACCCTTCTACCCGAACGGCACACGGCCTTCCGAATTCCTCACCGTCTACGCGCGGGCGTTCGATTCGGTGGAAGTGGACTCGACGTTTTATGCATCGCCGGCGGCGACGACGATTCGGAGCTGGGCCGACCGCACGCCGAAGGGATTCATCTTCTCGCTCAAGCTCCCGCAGGAGGTCACGCACGAACAAAGGCTGCGCGACGTCACCGGCGCCTCCCAGCTTTTCTTCGAGCGGGTGCGCGAGCTGGGCGACAAGCTTGGTCCTGTTCTCGTACAGATGGGGCCGGACTTTCAGCCGGGGGAGCTTCCGGCCCTGGTCGACTTCATCGGGCGGGTTCCGAAGGATCTTCGCATTGCGATCGAGTTCAGGCACCGGGGCTGGATCAGCGAGGGAGTGATCGCGCTGCTCAAGGAGCACAACATTGCCCTCGTGTTGTCCGATGGCCGCTGGATTCCCCGCAAGTTGATGCTCAGTCTCGCCGCGCGGCCCACCGCCGATTTCGCGTACATCCGGTGGATGGGCCCGAATCGCGATCTCGTTGACTACACGCGCGTGCAGGTGGATCGCTCGCACGAGGTCGATCTGTGGTCCGACGCGATCGAGGATCTGTCCGAGAAGGTGTCGCAGGTTTACGGATACGTGGCGAATACGTTTTCCGGCCACAGTCCAGCGACGGCGCGGGAGCTTCAGGAGAGGCTCGGGCTGAGCCCTGTTGATCCTGATTTGCTCGGCGAGCAGATGTCACTCTTCTAAACCAAACGGCGAACTGAAGACTACCTGCCAGGGCTACCACGAACTAATGACTACCGGCCAGGGGCTGTCGGCGGGTCGGCTGTTGGCTACGTGCTTTCAAAACGTTTCAACGTTGAGAGCAATAA
>DASWBC010000018.1:0-4194 GCA_036390815.1 Gemmatimonadaceae bacterium | reverse complement strand
ACATCATTCCTGTCGAGAGTGTGGGAATCGTGATTCTCTTCGCGTCCGATTTCTGCTCCGTCACCCTTCTCGGAGGATTCTGCTCTTCCGATGCGCGCGGGCGTTGAGCCGTCGCTTTGGGGGCGGCGTTTGCGGGAGGCGGAACCGGTACGCGCGCTGGATCATGCGTCGTCACCGCAGCCGTGGCCGCGGAACCGGTGACCGGTAACGACTCATGGGTTGGAAGTGACGCCGCAAGAGCCGTCGTCTGTTCGACTTCTCCCCAGCCGTGAGCGCCTGTTGCCACGGCTATCAGGAGCGAGACGACGACCAGCACCACGGCCCCCGCCACGATCTGCCGCATTCCAAGAAATGCGATCGCTCTCGCGACAATCACACGAGCCCGGTCGGCCAGGGTTACGCTTTGGCCAGGCGTCTCGAGTTCTTCCCGAATGGTCTCGAGTACGGGCAGATATGGTGCTGATTCCGGCACCGTTGCCATTCCGGCCGGGGAAGCTTCGTCGACGACGGGCGCGTTCTCGATCGTCACAGGTTCAGAGAACGGCCCCGGAATCATGACCGTCGTTTTTCTAATGACGGGTCCCGGTACTCTCTCGTGCGTCAGCGCTACAGGCGACAGCGACGATACCGCAGGAGGGTCTCCTGACACCAACCGATACCGGTCCTGGGCAGGAGGGGTCCCGCCACCGCTGTGTTCGAGCGACTCGTCTGACGCCTGGAGCTGGAGATCCGCGATTCGTTCGCGCGAGCTCCGTAGACTCGCGTGGTCGCTTCCCAGAGTGCGCTCGCGAATGGCGTGGGCGCGCTGAAAAGCCGCAAGTGCTTCGCGGATCTTCCCGCGCGCTGCACACGAGTCCCCGAAATGCTCGAGCGCCGTTGCGATCGCGAAGTGGTTCGGTGCCAGGGTGTGCTCTCGAATGTCGAGAACTCTCCGCCAGAGCTGCTCGGCCGATTCATGGTGGCCCAGCGCCTGTCTCACTGTTCCGAGGCTCGCCAGTACCGTCGCCACCTCGGGGTGATCCTCGCCCTTGCTCCGCTTCAGCTCGAGCAGCCGCAGCAGCAGCGGTTCGGCGGCGGCATACGCAGACTGCTTGAGGTAGATGCGCGTCAGGTCATTGAGGAGCAGTATCAGATCCGGGTGATCAGGGCCGAGTGTGCGGTCGCCGATTTCCAGTGCTTTGCGGAAGCACTCCGCCGCTTCCGCCTCGCTCCCCAATTCAAGTTTCATCGCTCCGTGCCGTACGAGCGACGCGAGATCCTGATGTGACGCGTCAGCTGAATCGCTGGACGAGTCGGAGGGGCGGGGTATGCGGTCCCCACCGGCGATTGGGGAATAGGTCGTCGGTTCGATACTGCGCTCGAGACCTGCAGCGGAGTCGACCATGCACTGGACCCTCAAACGGTCAACCGTCCCAATGACGACACTGAGCAAGAGGCCTGTCCTCGCGATCAGGGGCGCGTTGACCGGGTCTGCGCGCCAAGCAAAGCGGGGGCAAGTCGGGGACCATTTGTCGCATGCGTCTTACGCCGGTCAGCGCCCCAGAAGGGTGTCAGTTGGACGCAACACCCGCCCGAGACCGTTGCGTCGACGCAACACTCTCGGTTTAGGGGTAAAGAAGGGGCCGGGCCTGGTCAGCCCGGGGACTGCTCAGTCGCTATTGTCCGGGTCGGGATCCTTCGCGTCAACCAGGCTCGTTTCACCGGGTTTTTTCGACATCCAGGCGACGGTGAGCGTCCCGTCGTTTTCCATCGTCACGGCGTTGACGTCCTCGACGCGCGTAACTCCCTCGGCTCTAATGGCGCCACGCACCTCCTCCTCCGTCACGCGCTCCTTCCTAAGCGCGGCGGGAATGAACTCGCCGTGCGTTAGCAGCAGCGTCGGCTCGCCATTGATGATTCGCTCCAGCTTTGGGAACCGGGCCGCGAGGTAAGAGAGGCCCATCTGGATTCCAATCAGGGTCGCGAGCGCGGCGATGCCTTCGATCAGCGTCACGTCCTTTGATATGATCATCGACGCGAACACGGAACCGACGGCAACGACGAAAACGAAATCGAAGACGTTCAGCTTGGAAAGAGTTCTTTTGCCTGAAACACGGAGCATGATGAACAGCGCCGCGAACCCGACGACAGACAGGGTCACGGTGCGCTCGACGTTGTACCAACTCTCAAAATAGAACGGTGTGTGCCCCATCAGCCTCGCCTGTCAAAGCGGTGGAGCGATTGAGTCGAACACCCGCGCCGCCGATGTGTAGTCTATAGCAGGGATCGCGCCGCCTGACGTGTATATTTGAGGTGAATGAACAAGCTCGCATATCTACTCCTGCTGTCGCTCAGCATCCATCGATACGACGGAATTCCGCGGAACGCCGGCGATTTGTCGCTGCGGCCCGTCCGCTGGACGGTCGTCGGCGGAGGCTCGCCCCGCAACGTCGTTTTGGGGCGCACGGTTCCGATAACGGTACAGGTCGATATCGCGAAGGGTTGGCACATCTACTCCCTGACGCAGAAGCCCGGTGGCCCGATTCCCCTGCGACTCGAGCTCGTTGGCGCGGTTGACGTCGTTTTGCGCGGGGTGATCAACGCTCCGAAGCCGGAGCGGACCTTCGACAAGAATTTTGGAATCGAGACCGAGCTTTATTCCGGCATTGTAAAGTTCACCATTCCAGTGGGCGTGCCGGGGCATGCGGCCACCGGCATTCGCAGATTCCAGATCGCTGCCCGTTATCAGGTTTGCAGCGACAAGGTCTGTCTGCCGTCGCGCACGGACAAGCTCGACGCAGCGATTCGAATAACCGGACGGAGATGAGCTCGGGATTTCTCTGGCTCGCGGCGACCACGGGCCTGCTCTCGCTTCTTACACCGTGCGTCTTTCCGATGGTGCCCGTCACCATCGCGTATTTCTCTGCGCCGCAGGATCGCGAGCGAGCAGGCGTGCGAAGAGCGCTTCTGTTCGGCCTCGGAATCGTCGGCACGTTCACAGTTCTCGGTCTCGCGCTGGCGGCGGTGTTCGGAGCCGCGGGTCTCAATCGCTTCGCAGCCGATCCGTGGGTGAACATGACTCTTGCGGCGCTCTTTCTCCTGTTCGCCGCGAACCTTTTTGGCTGGCTCGAGCTGCAGCTCCCATGGCGCGTCGTCAACGCCGTCGATCGTTCCGCGCGCGAAGCGCCACGGGGCAGCTCCGTCGGCGCCCTCCTGATGGGAGCAACCTTCACGTTGACGTCGGTAACCTGCACGGCGCCATTCGTCGGAACGCTGCTGGTGCTCGCGTCGCAGGGTTCGTGGACGATGCCCGTGGCCGGAATGATCGTTTATTCGACCGCGTTCGCGCTTCCATTCGTCGCGCTCGCGCTCGCGCCACGCCTGGTTTCGCGATTGCCGCGAGCGGGTCAATGGATCCAGACCCTTCGCGTTCTGATTGGAATTCTCGAAGTCGGCGCGGCCATCAAGTTCGTCTCGAACTCCGATCTCGTTCTGGCGTGGGGAGTATTCACGCGGCCGGTTGTTCTCTTCTTGTGGATGACGCTGGCGATCGTCGCGGCGGCATATCTCGGGCGCGACCTGCGAACGAACGTCGCGCGACGCGGATTCCGCCCAGCGGGAATCATCCCGGTCGCGACTGCATTCCTTCTTGCCGCCTGGCTCGGCTCGGGATTGAGAGGACGACCCCTGCGCCAGATCGAGGCATTCCTTCCTCCGTCGACCCCGGTCGCGGCCCTCGCGTCGAGCGGCGGCACGGTACCGACCTGGCTTCTCAACGATTACGACGGCGCGCGCAAGGCCGCACGAACATCAGGCAAGCTGGTTTTCGTGGACTTCACCGGGTACACGTGCACCAATTGCCGGTGGATGGAGGCTAACATCTTCAATCGTCCCGATGTCGGTGCCGAGCTGGGACAATTCGTTCTGGCGCGCCTGTACACCGATGGCGAAGGCGCGATCTACGAGCGACAGCAGGCGTTCCAGGAGCGGACGTTCGGGACGGTTGCGCTGCCGCTCTACGCGGTCGTGGACGCCGACGGCAAGGTGCGCTTGACGTTCACGGGACTCACCCGCGATCCGGCAGAGTTCATCGCGTTCCTTCAGCGCGCGCGCGTAGCAAACGCCGGTAACGTCCCGACGTAGTGATGCTGAGAGCCATCGGCCTGAAAGCTGTGAGCTCCCCTCTCGTTCGGTTGTAGTTGATCAAGGTTTCTT
>DASWBC010000017.1:0-6206 GCA_036390815.1 Gemmatimonadaceae bacterium | reverse complement strand
TCATCGCCCTCTTCCAGGTCTCGCGTCGTGGCTCGGTGACGGACCATGTGTTGAGCGGACTCTCGCTTTTTTTCTTCTCGATGCCGGATTTCTGGCTCGCCATTCTCGCGCTCCTCACGTTCACCTATTGGTTGCCGATTTTCCCGGTTGGGGGCGCGATCGATCCCGTGATGCACGATTACCTCCCGCTCGGAGGGCGGATCGTCGATCGCCTGCGGCACCTCGTGCTCCCCGCAGCCACTCTCATCCTGCTCGCGTCCGCCGTCGTTGCGCGATATCAGCGCGCGGCGCTGCTCGACGTTCTTCCCGCCGATTACATCCGCACCGCGCGCCTAAAGGGACTCACCGAGCCGGAGATTCTCCGGCGTCACGCGCTTCGTAACGCTCTGCTTCCAATCATTACACTCGTCGGACTCTCGTTCCCGGCTCTCCTCACCGGCACCTTTTTCGTCGAGAAGATCTTCGCCTGGCCGGGTATGGGATACGCGGTCGTCCTCGCGATCGGAACGCGCGACTATCCCCTCGTAGTTGGCGGCGTCATCATCGGCAGCATCATGGTCACCCTCGGAAGTCTTCTCTCCGACCTGCTCTATGCCCTGGCAGACCCAAGACTTCGCCGCTAGCGGGCCCACGCCGGTGCGGGAATCGCCGCTGGCGCTCGCCGTGCGCCGCATCCTGCGCAAGCCATCCTCGCGGGTCGCGTTCTTCGTGCTCGGCGTCATCGTGCTGGTGGGTCTGCTCGCGCCGCTCCTGGCGCCCTACAATCCCGCAGCAATGCCGGACATCGTCAGACTCAAGGATCTTCCGCCGTCGCTCGCACATCCATTCGGGACAGATCCGTACAGCAGGGACGTGTTGAGTCGCGTCATCTACGGCGCGCGGCTCTCGCTCATGATCGGGGTTCTGGCGACGATTGTGAGTCTCACCCTTGGCGTCGCGTACGGGGCGATCGCGGGCTACGCCGGCGGAATATTGGATGCGGTCATGATGCGAGTGCTCGATGCTTTTCTTTCCATTCCGCGACTTCTGCTCCTGATCGGTGTGCTGGTAGCGTGGCCCAGACTGTCGATCGGGGCGCTGGTGGTGTTTCTGGGTCTCACCGGTTGGTTCGGGCTTAGCCGCATTGTCAGAGGTCAGGTTCTTGCGTTGAAGCACGCGGAATTCGTGACCGCTGCCCAGGCTCTTGGCGCCAGCCGGAGGCGGATTCTGTGGAGGCACCTGCTTCCGAATATCGTCTCCCCGATCGTCGTTGCGGCAACACTCGGCGTCGCGCATGTGATCGTGCTCGAGGCCGGACTTTCGTACCTTGGGATCGGCGTCCCGAAACCGTTGGCGAGCTGGGGAAACATCATTCAGGACGGTTCCGATCAGGTCGCGACACTGTGGTGGATGTCACTCTTTCCGGGTCTCTTCATGGTCCTCACCGTGATGACGCTGAACATCCTGGCCGAGTCGCTGAGCGACGTGTACGAGCGACGCCGATGATTCGATGACGGCACCGCTCCTTTCGATCCGCAATTTGCGCACGTGGTTCTATACTGAAGCCGGCGTCGCGCGCGCCGTCGACGGCGTCTCCTTCGACATCGGCGCCGGAGAGACCCTCGGGTTAGTCGGAGAATCGGGTTCCGGGAAATCCGTGACCGCGCTTTCGATACTTCGCTTGATCCAGCCCCCGGGACGAATAGAATCGGGCAGCGTCATCGAGTTCGAAGGAAAGGACATCGTGACCCTCGGCGACGATGAGATCCGCGACATCCGCGGCAATCGCATCTCGATGATCTTCCAGGAGCCGATGTCCGCGCTCAACCCCGTGTTCACCGTCGGCGACCAGGTCGCGGAAGTTGCTCGCGTCCACGCCGGGATGAGCAGACGGGATGCGTGGGATCGCGCCGTGGAAATGCTCGCCCTCACCGGCATGCCCGATGCGGAGTCGCGGGCCAAGCAGTACCCGCACCAGCTTTCCGGTGGAATGCGGCAGCGCGTGCTGATCGCGATGGCGCTCATGATGAAGCCCGCGCTCGTCATCGCCGACGAGCCGACAACTGCGCTCGACGTCACGATTCAGGCGCAGATCCTCGATCTGCTGGTCGATCTCCAAAAGAAAATCGGCACGTCGATATTGATGATCACGCACGACCTCGGCGTCATCGCCGAGACGGCGTCGAGGGTGATCGTGATGTACGCGGGCGAAGTGGTGGAGCAGGCGGAGGTCGACGAGCTTTTCGCCAAGCCGCAGCATCCATACACAGAGGGACTGATGCATTCGATGCCGCACATCGGGCACGACCAGGAGCGGCTCAACGTCATCCCCGGCACCGTGCCCGCGCCGACAGAATGGCCGGCCGGCTGCCGCTTTCGCGACCGGTGTCCCTATTCGTGGGATCGCTGCGAGAGCGAGCATCCACCGCTCTACCAGATCGGCACCGATCACGTGTCGCGTTGCCATCTGGCGGTCGAACCCGAGCGGCGGAATCACCCGCATCCGCCTGTCGTCGTCGAAGCAGGGGTCGCCGCCGCATGAACGCCACCGAGCCGCTGGTTTCAGTCCGGAATCTCAAGAAAGAGTTTCCCATCAGAAAGGGCGTGTTGTCGCGACAAGTGGGTGCAGTTAAGGCCGTGAACGACGTGTCCTTCGATGTCGCGCGCGGCGAGACACTCGGCGTCGTCGGAGAATCCGGCTGCGGCAAGACGACGACCGGACGCGCAATCCTCCGGCTAATTGAGCCCACTTCCGGTGACATCAGGTTTGAAGGACGCGACGTGCGAGCAATGGGCACCTCCGAGTTGCGCGCACTACGTCGAGAGTGGCAGATCATTTTCCAGGATCCCGTCTCGTCTCTCAACCCGCGCATGGCCGTTGGAGCAATCATTCGGGAGGGCCTCACGATTCACAAGCTCGCGGAAGGCTCCGCCGCGGATGCGCGGGTCAGACAGCTGCTCCAGGAAGTGGGCCAGCGACCGGAGTACTCGAATCGGTATCCGCACGAGTTTTCGGGCGGACAGCGTCAGCGCATCGGCATCGCGCGGGCTCTGTCGGTCGAGCCCAAGTTCATCGTTTGCGACGAGCCGGTGTCGGCGCTCGATGTCTCGGTGCAGGCGCAGGTGATCAACCTGCTCGAGGATCTCCAGCGGGACCACGATCTCACGTACATGTTCATCGCGCACGATCTCTCGGTCGTGGAGCACATCGCCGATCGCGTCGCCGTGATGTACCTTGGAAAGATCGTCGAGCTCGCGACGGTCGAGGATCTCTATAGCACTCCGCTCATGCCGTACACCCAGGCGCTCCTCTCCGCGGTTCCAGTCGCCGATCCGCACGCGCGGAAGGAGAGAATCATTCTGCAGGGAGATGTTCCTTCTCCCGCGAATCCGCCATCGGGATGCGTTTTTCACCCGCGCTGTCATCATCCAGCGAAAGACGCGGCGTGTGCGGCGATCGTTCCTCCGCTCGAGGAAAAGACGCCGGGACACTTTGCCGCCTGCATCAAGCAGCCGCCGACGACCGTGAGCTGGGAGCAACAAAAGGAAGCTGGTGGCGTACATCCACCCGAGCGGTATCTTCCGCTCGCCGCCGTGCACGCGTAGAGACCCTTACTCTTCCGACAAATGGCCAGAGACTCGAAAGGCGTTTTTCAGCAGCCCTCGGCAGGAGCCGTAACGGCCGACGTTCCGCCTCCGGGATTTGCGGGTGCGAGCACGCGCACGTTCTTCGGGCAACCGGTAGGCCTCTCGACGTTGTTCTTCACCGAGATGTGGGAGCGGTTCTCCTACTACGGCATACGACCACTCCTCGTTCTGTTCATGACGGCCGCGCTGGCGTCGGGCGGATTCGGAATGGATCGGGCGACTGCGTCGTCGATCGTCGGCATTTACGCCGCCAGCGTGTACCTCGCGTCGCTCCCCGGTGGCTGGATCGCCGACAGGTGGCTCGGACTGAGACGCTCGATCTGGTACGGAGGAGTCCTGATCGCGTTGGGACACCTGTCGATCGCTCTCTCTATCGTCTTCGCGCAGTCCGCGTTCTACATCGGCCTGGTTCTCATCGTCTTGGGCACTGGACTCCTCAAGCCGAATATCTCGGCGATCGTCGGCGATCTCTATCCCGAGGGCGGATCCCGGCGCGACGCGGGCTTCTCGATCTTCTACATGGGAATCAACATCGGCGCACTTGTCGCCCCCCTCATTACAGGCATCCTCGGCGAGAGGGTGGGCTGGTCCCTCGGCTTCGGGGCCGCCGGGCTCGGTATGGTGATTGGACTCGTCACCTATCGCCTGCGCGGCGACAAAACGCTCGGCAACGTCGGCGTGGTCCCGGGCTCGACTGATCCCGCCGAGCACCGCCGCGTCAAGCTCTGGGCGATGACCGGAGTCGGGGTCATCGCGCTGTTGGTCCTGCTCACGATGGCGGGGCTGATCCATATCAACGCTGTTTCGCTCGCCCAGAAGATGACGTACGTCATCGTCGGGTCCGCGCTATTGTACTTCATCTACCTGTTCGTCGGTGGCGGACTGACCGGCGAAGAAAAGAAACGCGTCGTTGTAATCATCCTGCTCTTCTTCTTTGCGGCGATTTTCTGGTCGGCATTCGAGCAGGCACCGACCTCGCTCAATCTTTTCGCGCGCGATTTCACCAATAGAGTCGTGTTCGGATGGGAGATGCCGACGCTCTGGCTCCAGGCAGCAAACTCCGTGTTCGTCATCGCGCTCGCACCGGTGTTCGCCGCGATCTGGATAGCGCTCGGCAAGCGCGGCAAGGCGCCCTCGAGCATTGCCAAATTCGCGTGGGGCCTGTTCTTCGCCGGCGTTGGTTTTGTGGTGATGGTATTCGCGGCGAACATTGTCATCGCGGGCGGCGGCAATGTCCGCGTGTCACCGTGGTGGCTGGTATGGAGCTATTTCTTCCAGTCGGTAGGCGAGCTGTCACTGAGTCCCGTGGGTCTAAGCTCGATGACCAAGCTCGCGCCGATCAAGTTCAAGGGCCAGATGATGGGTGTCTGGTTCATGGCGAGCGCGCTGGGCAATCTTGTCGCGGGGCTCGTGGGCGGAAGTGTGGATCCGGAGAAGCTGCCCCAGATGCCCATCCTGTTCAGGCAGACTTCGATGTTCCTCTTCATCGCCACGATCGTGTGCGGATTGCTCGTCATCCCGGTTCGCAGAATGATGCGCGACGTTCCAGCGGGGAATCGCTAGCTCGGAACGCCAATCCGTAATCGAAGGATGACTCTCGCTGTGCAAGTTTTGGATGGTCTGACGTCTTCTCTCTAGCCAAACGCCTAGACCGGGAGAACCAATGATTAGACGCCTTGTTGGAATCGCCTTATCGCTGTCCGCGTGTTCATTGGCAATTGATGTCAGCGCCGTGAGAGCACAGACGTTCTCGCCAGGTCCTACCGCGCGTCAGCCCGAAATTACTGCGACCGGTCACGGAGAGACCCATCTCCCTCCAACTTTTGCGGTCGTGATGATCGGAGTTACGACCCGCGCTGGAACGGCCGCGGATGCGGCCGCGCAAAACGCGGCGAAGGTCGCTTCAACGCTGGCCGCGCTGCGACAAGCCGGAGTTGCGGTCGACGACTTGACCAATCAGGGCTACAGCATCGAACAAGCCTACGAAGACAACGGCCGGCGGCGCGGCGGCTTCACCGCTCGCAATACAATCCGTGCGCGCGTCAACGGTGTTGATCAGGTTGGAAAAGTCATTGACGCTGCCGTGAACGGCGGAGCAGGGGAAATCAATTCCGTTCAGTTCGGCGCGCCGAACATCGAGGAGGCGCGTCGCGCCGCAATGACAGAGGCCGTCAAGCAGGCTCGCGCAGATGCCGCTGTGCTTGCGAGCGCTGCCGGCGGCACACTCGGGAGGCTGATAACTCTTTCCTCGAGCAGTTCCTTCCCTCCCGGCTATGGCTCGGGTCAGCTGGAGAGCGTCCTACTATCAAGCGGTTCCTCCGTTGCGACTGTCCTTTCACCGCGAGACTTGACCGTATCGGCCCAGGCTCTTGGCCGATGGGAATTCATACCGGGGGCTTCGCGATAAGCGAAGGCTTCATGCCAAAAGCGGATTCATGTTGCGAGAAGTGCTTGCGTAACAGCGCTTTCGACTGAGCCTGTTACGGCCAGCTGAACACCGACGAGGGCACCGACCGCTCACGGTTGTTCGCAATGTCGCGCGGCTCGACCCGAAATGCCCTCGTGAGATCAGTGGTGGT
>DASWBC010000016.1:0-2646 GCA_036390815.1 Gemmatimonadaceae bacterium | reverse complement strand
TTTGGATTCGGACGCCGAATAGATGCTGACGGGAACCGAGACGAGGCCGAAGGAGATCGTGGCGGTACCTATTGATCGGGCTGGCATGACCGGAGAGATGAATGGTTGGCGGACCCGCGGTCGCTGGATCCGGAAGGCGTCACAAGTATTGTCGTGCGTGGGAACCGCTAGCTACCGTATGCTTACGAATGTCCCCGACGGACGCAAGACCCAACGCCCGGTCAGGCGCTCAAAGACTGTAACCCGGGCCGTTGCGTCACGCCCACTAGCCGGGCGCCTGCGCCTCACAAAGATTTCCTGCGTGGAAAGCTCCGGAATCCTTTTGCGCGACTGGAATGAGCGCGGCGAATAACTCCGCCGAGGCCGGCGACAGCCTTGGCACCTACCGCGCAAAGCGGTCGCCGGACCGGACGCCCGAGCCGTTCGGGGCGGTCTCGCCCGTTCAAGGCAACCTGTTCGTAGTCCACAAGCACGCCGCGCGGAATCTCCATTTCGATCTGAGGCTGGAGATGGACGGCGTCCTTCGCTCCTGGGCGGTGCCGAAGGGTCCGTCGTACGACACTGCAGACAAGCGGCTCGCGGTGAAAGTCGAGGATCACCCCATCGAGTACGGAGACTTCGAGGGCAACATTCCGCAGGGGAACTACGGAGCCGGCGGCGTGATCGTGTGGGACCGCGGAGAGTGGGTGCCGCTGGAGCCGTGGCGGGAGGGACTCGAGAAGGGGAAGCTCCTTTTCGAGCTCAAGGGTTACAAGCTCCACGGAAGGTGGACCCTGGTAAAGATCAAGAAGAGCGAGAAGGACTGGCTGCTGATCAAAGAGCGCGACGTGTACGTGACGTCTCCAGGCGATCAGTTCCCCGAAGAGTCGGTTCTGTCCGGCCTCACAGTCGAAGAGATCATGGCGGGCGACAGCCCGGGCGCGCAAATCCGCAAAGCGCTCGAGGGGGAAAAGAAGGTGGTCCGCGCCCGGGTCGACGCGCGGAAGGTCGAGCCGATGCATTGCGAGACCGCGGATGCAGCGTTCACCCGGGATGATTGGCTGTTCGAGCTCAAGCTCGACGGGTATCGATTGATTGCGAGCAAGGCGCATGGTGAAGCGCTGTTGCTCACCCGCAACGGGAACGACTATACGGGCGTGTTTCCAGAGGTCGCGCGCGCCGTGAAAGCGCTGCCGTTCGACGAGTGCATCGTCGATGGCGAAGTGGTGTGCCTCGATGCGAAGGGGATTCCGAGCTTCTCGCGGCTTCAGCAGCGCGGACGGCTTTCTTCGGAGCTGGAGATTCGGCGGGCGGCGGTGGAGCTGCCGGCGACGTTCTATGCGTTCGATCTTCTCGCGTTCGAGGATTTCGATTTGCGTCCACTGCCTCTCTTGCGCCGAAAGGAGCTGCTGTCGGAGGTCGTGCCCAAGCTCGGAGCTCTCCGCTATCTCGATCACATCGAGACGGAGGGCGAAGCGTTCCTCGAGCAGGTGACGGCGATGGGGCTCGAGGGAATCGTCGCCAAGAAATCCACTTCGCGATACAAGGGCGGACGGTCGGGCGATTGGCTCAAGATCAAGGCGGAGCGCACTGGCGACTTCGTGATCGTCGGCTTCACCAAGCCCAAAGGCAGTCGCTCGCACCTCGGCGCGCTGCAGCTCGCCGACTATGTGAACGGAACGCTCGTATACGCGGGGCGGGTCGGGACCGGGTTCAACGATGAACGGCTGAAAGAGCTGCATGGATTGCTCGAGCCGATCGTTCGCAGCGATCCGCTATGCGCTGGGCCTGTCTACAAGCCTGGAGACGAGCCGCTCAAGAGCGAGCAGATCCCCGAGACGAGCACGACCATTTGGACGGACGCGGTCCACGTTTGCGAGGTCAGGTACCGCGAGTTCACGCCCGATGGATTGCTACGTCACTCGACGTTTGTCCGACTCAGGAACGACAAGAGCGCGCACGAATGCGAACGTCAGGGGTGGGGCACACCCGTCGGGAGCGCGGCGACAGACAGTGGAGTCGCGGAGGCAGGGGCCGCCGACGCAGACGAGGCAAACGCAAACAACGCGGACGCAGACCACGCGGACGCAGGCGTCGCGGCAACTCGCGCCGCGCCCAGTGATTCCGCCTCGATTCACTCGCACGATCCGCCGGCGCCACCCGCCAAGGGTCCGGTGCAGAAGAACATCGCGTTCTCGAATCTGAACAAGATCTACTGGCCGGCCGAGAAATACACGAAGGGCGATCTCATCGACTACTACCGCGCGGTGTCGAAATGGCTGTTGCCTTATCTCGCGAACCGGCCGGTGGTGCTGACTCGTTTCCCCGACGGCATCGACGGGAAGTCCTTCTATCAAAAGGATGCGCCGGTGTTCGCGCCGGACTGGATTCGAACCGTCCCGATCTGGAGCGAGGAGACGCAGCGCGAGATCAAGTACTTCGTGTGCGACGACGAGGAGTCGGTGCTCTACCTGGCAAACATGGGCTCGATTCCGCTGCACATCTGGGCGAGCAGGGTGGGATCGCTGGAGCTGCCGGACTGGTGCGTGATCGACCTTGATCCCAAGGAGGCGCCGTTCTCCGACGTGATCAAGACCGCGATCGTCTTGCACCGAGTGTGTGAGGCGGTTGGACTTCCGAATTACGTGAAGACGACGGGAAAGACGG
>DASWBC010000015.1:0-3851 GCA_036390815.1 Gemmatimonadaceae bacterium | reverse complement strand
TCTTCTTCAAGGTGATCCCCATTCCCGCCTGGTTGGTTCTGATCTGGTGGTTCTTCTGGCAGATCGTCGCCGCGCTGCCGGAGCTGACGAATGGTGCCGACCTCAGCGGTGGAGTGGCCGTCTGGGCCCACGTCGGCGGATTCGTAACCGGAGTTCTGCTGGTGAAGCTCTTCGAGAACCGCAGATTGGTAATCCGGCGCACTGCTCCGCGTCTTTCGGGCTGATTGGTAGCTCGAAGGTCGGGGCCTGGATAGATTCCCGCCGACCCCGGGTTGAGGGGACGCTTCGAGTTTTTGGACTTTCATGGAGATGGCGCTTTGCGGATTCTTCCTCGCGACGAAAAGTTCTACGACTTGTTCACCGAGCTGGCGAAAAGGCTGACTGCCTCGGCGACCATTCTTCAGGAGATGTTTCAGGATCCGACGCACCTGGACGCGAAAGTCACGGCGATCAAGGCGCTGGAGCATGAGGCAGATAACCTCACCCACGACATCATCGATCGCATCGATCGGACTTTCGTGACTCCGTTCGACCGCGAGGACATCCACGCGCTGGCGTCGGAGCTGGACGACGTCATCGATCTGATCGATGGTACGGCCCGTCGAGCCCAGATCTTCCGGGTGCAGCGTGCCCGGCCGGCGGCGGTGGTTCTGGCGGAGGTGCTGGCGCGCGCAAGTTGCGCCGTCGAAGAAGGCGTGCGCGAGATGAAGAACGCGAAGCAGGTCTTTGCCATCAGCGAGAAACTCAAGGTGCTCGAAGAGGAGGGTGACGCGGTCTACCATGAAGCGATGGGGAAGCTCTTCGCCGAGGGTGGCGACGCGCTCGAGGTCATCAAGTGGAAGGACCTGTACGACAAGCTCGAAGACGCGCTCGACCAGTGTGAGGATGTTGGCAACGTGCTGCAAAGCATCGCGCTGAAGAACGCGTAGTGCTCTACTACGTTGTCGCGATCGTACTGATCGCGTTTGTATTCGACTTCATCAACGGCTTCCACGACTCGGCGAACTCGATCGCTACGATCGTCGGGACCCGCGTCCTCAGCCCGGGGGCAGCGGTGATCTGGGCCGCTTTCTTCAATTTCACGGCTGCGTTCACTGCCGGGGAGCTCGTGGCGAAGGCCATCCAGACTGGGATCATCCGGACCGAGATCGTCACGCCCAACGTGATTCTGGCCGGGCTGCTGGGCGCCATCGCGTGGAATCTCATCACGTGGTTCTATGGGATTCCCTCGAGCTCCTCGCACGCACTCATCGGTGGTTACGCCGGTGCCGGAGTGGCGAAAGCCGGCTGGAGCGCGATTACGTGGGGGACGAAATGGGTGCAGACATTGTCCTTCATCGTCATCTCACCGCTCGTGGGAGGGCTGGCCGGATTCATCCTGATGGTTGCCGTTTATTGGGCGTTCCGGAACATGGGACCGGCGCGAGTGGATCGTTTTTTCCGCGCCGCGCAGCTCGCCAGCTCGGCGCTGCTCTCGCACGCGCATGGTGCGAATGACGCTCAGAAGACGATGGGCATCATCGTGGGTCTGCTGGTGTCGGTGAAGCCGCTCACGGCCTCCCAGACCGGAATTTTTCACCATCTCTACGTGACCGGCGACGGAATCCCGCTCTGGGTCAAGATGGGAGCGTACAGCGCGATCTCGCTCGGCACGTTTTTCGGAGGCTGGAGAATCGTGCACACCATGGGCTCGCGCATCACGCGACTGCGCCCCGTGAGCGGGTTCGCGGCGGAGACGGGAGGAGCACTCGCGATCAGCATCGCGACGCACTACGGAATCCCGGTGAGCACGACGCACACGATCGCGGGAGCGATCATGGGCGCCGGCGCGACCTACCGGTTCTCGGCGGTGCGGTGGGGCATTGCGCGAAGAATCGTGTGGGCCTGGGTCATCACGATCCCCGCGGCAGCGACCGTCGCCGCGCTCAGTTACTGGGCGTTGGCTGCAGGCGGCCTTCGTTGAAACGATCTTCCTCGTGGTGGTGTTTGATCTGCTTCCCCTCCGCGAGATAAACCGCGTCTTCGCCGATGTTCGTGGCGAGGTCGGCGATCCTCTCCAGATTCCGTCCCACCAGTAATAGCTCGAGGCACGGCGTTATGGTCTTGGCGTCTGCCATCATGTGAGTGAGGAGGACCCGGAAAACGGAATCGTGCAGCGAGTCGACCACATCGTCGTCCTTGCACACCTTTCGCCCGAGGGCGCCATCCGCGCGGATGAATGCATCGAGTGATTCACCCAGCATCTTGCGCGCTCTCCTTGCCATTACCTCGATCTCGGGAATCCGGATATTCACCTTGGGCATGTCGGCCAGACGCAGGGCGGATTCGGCGATGTTGACGGCGTGATCTCCGACGCGCTCGAGGTCGTTGGACACCTTGATCGCGCCGATGATGAAGCGAAGGTCGCGCGCCATCGGCTGCTGTAGAGCCAGCAGCTCCACCGCCGCCTGTTCCACTTCTATCTCCAGCCGGTTCAGCTCGGGATCACCGTCGATCACGAGCTGTGCCTTTACGCGATCGCGGCTCATCAGCGCTTCGACGGCGATGTCGGTGCGCTCCTCGGCCGTCGACGACATGCCGAGCAGCGTCTCCTTGAGCGAAGAAAGCTGATCGTGAAAGTGCCTGAATCCTGCGGCGCTCGAGTCCGGTGTCATCCAAATCTCCCAGTGATGTATGCTTCGGTGCGTTCCTCTCGCGGGCTCGTGAAGATCTGCTCCGTCGGTCCGAACTCGACGAGCTCGCCCGTAAAAAAGAACGCGGTGTGCTCAGACGCCCTAGCCGCCTGCTGCAGATTGTGCGTCACGATGATAATCGTCAACTCCCGCTTCAGCTCGTACACGAGCTCCTCTATCCTTTGGGTGGAGCTTGGGTCGAGTGCGCTCGCAGGCTCGTCGAGGAGGAGCACTTCGGGCTGGTTGGCCAGCGCGCGAGCGATGCATACGCGCTGTTGCTGGCCCCCGGAGAGGCCGAGCGCGGACGTACGGAGCCTGTCCTTCACCTCGTCCCAGATTGCCGTGCGTCGAAGCGAGCGCTCCACGATTTCATCCAGCGAAGTTTCGTCAGCGATCCCGTTGATGCGCGGGCCATAGGCGACGTTCTCGTAGATGGATTTTGGAAATGGATTCCAGCGCTGGAACACCATCCCTACCCGCTGCCTGAGAGCAACGACGTCGAGCGACGGCTCGTAGACGCTGTTTCCATCGAGACAGAGGTCGCCCTCCTGGCGCACGCCAGGAATGAGATCGTTGAGCCTGTTGATCGATCTCAGGAACGTCGATTTTCCACAGCCGGATGGTCCGATGAAAGCGGTGACGGATCGTGGCGGCACTTTCATCGTAATGTTCCTGAGCGCCTGCTTCTTACCGTACCAGAACGAGAAGTCGCGCGCCTCGATGGTACCGACTGTGTCTCGCGCAGCCGGCGCCGGTGCTGCTACCTGAGCGACGCCGGTCATCCGAACCGTCCAGTGATGTAGGACTCAGTCCGAGGATCTTTGGGCGCCGTGAAAAGCTCCCTGGTGGACGCGAATTCGATCAGCTCGCCCATGAGCAGAAATGCCGTGCCGTCCGAAACGCGTGCAGCCTGCTGCATGTTGTGCGTGACGATTACCACCGTGACTGTCTGCCGCAGATCGTACACGAGCTCCTCGACCTTCTGGGTGCTGAGCGGATCGAGGGATGCCGTGGGCTCGTCCAACAAGATTACTCGCGGTCTCGTGGCAAGCGCGCGCGCAATGCAAAGCCGCTGCTGCTGGCCGCCCGAGAGGGCCATTGCGCTTTCGTCGAGCTGGTCCTTAACCTCGGTCCACAATCCCGCGCGCTGAAGCGCTTCCTCGACGATTTCGCTCGTTG
>DASWBC010000014.1:0-2936 GCA_036390815.1 Gemmatimonadaceae bacterium | reverse complement strand
GCAGCCGCCCAAACTCGGCGAAGCTCCTCGCCATTCGATCGAGACGCGCTGACTCCATCTCGATGACGTCCACATCTTCCTGCAAGGCGGCTGAAGCCTGGGTGCGCAAGCGGGCAAGCGCGAACCGGATGGGCGTAAGCGGATTCTTGATCTCGTGCGCCACTCTCCGCGCGCTCTCCCTGAATGCGTGGAGACGCTCAGCCTCGACCGCCTGCCGGCGGCCGTGCTCGAGCTCCGACACCATCTCGCGCATGCTGCGTCGGAGCGTCTCGAATTCGGGCGCTCCGCGCACCCTGCTCGTCGTCACCTCAATGGTCGTCCCGGCGTCGCCATTCCTGCGGGAGCCGCTCGAGACGATCGTCCGCTCCGGAGGGGGAGGCAGCGACTCACCATGACCAATGAGCTCCGTCCAGCGCACCAGCTCGTCGAGGGGCCTGCTCAATTGCCGGCTGAGATGTCCCGCCACGCGCGACGCCGCTCCGGTCAGGACGAGCAACGCCAGAATACCGGCGATCGCGATCACTCGAACCGTGCGCGCTGCCAGGAAGCTGTATCGCCGCGCCTGTTCCACCGAAGTCCTCAGCTCGCGCTCGTGCGCGTCGATCGCGCGGCGTTGGGAGGGGGTTAGTGGCGATTGGCGAGCGGCGGCTATTGCCTTCTCACCACTCGCTGCCACGCTGTCCCAGGCCGGTCGTCCGGTGACGAACGGCAGGGCGGTGCTGACCGTTCCACCCCACAATAGCGTGAGCACGAGGGCCGGAACAATCGCGAACAGCGACAGGATCAGGACCAGTCGCGTGCGGAAACGCAGTTGATTCATGGGGGATTGAGTATAAATTATACCCGTACGGCGCGACTTCGAGGATCCGGCGACCGGCCAACTAACGGTTGACTCACTCGCATGGACCTGAAGACGCACCGCCTGCGGCATCCGTCGCAGGATTGATACGGCGTGCAGCCGTCGCGGCAAATATTCGCGGGCACGCAGCCTCGCACAGGTAATTCCCAAAAAAAATGAGTTCTCGACCACACCGGTCCGCGCCCGCCGCGCACCGCCATGTTGCCCCGGTACACCGGGGACCACAGGCAAACGCTCCAATACACCGCGGTCCGCAGGCGATGACTGCCTCCGCACAAGCAAGTCCCCACCACGCCCCCAACGCCGCACTGCTCATCGACTTCGACAATGTCACGATGGGCATCCGCTCCGAGCTTCAGACAGAGCTCAGGAACCTCCTCTCTTCCGACATCGTCAAGGGCAAAGTCTCGGTTCAGCGCGCGTACGCCGACTGGCGTCGCTACCCGCAGTACATCGTCCCGCTCGCGGAGTCGTCCATCGACATGATCATGGCAACCGCGTACGGCTCCGCCAAGAAGAACGCCACGGACATCCGCCTCGCCGTCGATGCGATGGAGCTGGTTTTCACCCGACCTGAAATCGGCACGTTCATTCTCCTCTCCGGCGATTCCGATTTCGCCAGCCTCGTCACCAAGCTCAAGGAGTACGGCAAGTACGTCATCGGAGTAGGCATCCGTGAATCCTCGAGCGACCTCCTCGTCATGAACTGCGACGAGTACTACAGCTACAACGCGCTCGCCGGCCTGGTCCGGAGCGGCGAAGAGGAAGTGGTGAAGAAGGACCCATGGGAGCTCGTCACCGAAGCCATCGCCCAGATGAAGCGCAACGGCGATGTCATGCGCGCCGACCGCCTGAAGCAGGTGATGCAGCAGATCGACAGCTCGTTCGACGAGAAAAACCTCGGGATGTCCAAATTCTCGCGCTTCGTGACCGAGGCCGCGCACCGAGGCTTGCTGACTCTCACCAAGCTCGAAAATGGGCAGTTCGAGATCGCTCCCCCCGGTGCGGGCGTCGTCCGCGGATTGCCCGCGGGCCAAGAGGGCACGCAGGCCAGCGTTCCGAGGCTGGCGGGGTCGGCGGAAGGCGATACGGTGGAGCGCCCGCGGCGTGGACGAAGAGGCGGCAGGGGCCGCGACCGCGACGTGCGCGGCCAGCGTTCGGCCGCTGCGGCACCGCAACCCTCTCCGACGGAAGCAGAGTCTTCGCAACAGCCCGAGGTAACGCCGGTCGCGCCAGCGGCCGCACCAGCCGGCGCTGCGTCGGCTGACGGCATCGGTTCGAGCGGAATTCGCTTACGGCGTGAGGAAGCGTTCGACCTCGTTCGCCGCGCGGTTGGCGCCAACGGCAATGCTCCAGTTCGTGCCAGCCAGGTTCGCACCAGCGCTCGCGAGCTCCTCGGGCGCGACAGCGAAAGCCTCAGCGAGCGAAACTTCACCCGCATTCTGCAGGACGCTCACGATGCGGACATCATCGACCTCCGTCGGCGGGGAAGCGACTATGAGGTCGCCCCGGCGGCACCTTCGACCTCCGTCAGCGACCAGCTGGCGGCCGCGGAGCCACCGAAGCCAACCGCTCCCGCGATTCCGTCGACACCAACCGGCATGGGTAATAGAGGAGGTGGAAACGCTCGCGGACGGGGACGCGGACCGATCGGCGCGCGTGTGGGCATCGTGCCGGCCGGCCTGCTTTCTGTCGGCGTGGTCGAGACATCGAAACCCGCTCCCGAGCCGGTGTTTTCCGAGTCCGTTCCCGATCTCCCTCTCACGGGAGAGGACGCTCTCTCCGATAGTGATCTGATTCCCCGCAGCGGGCGAAAGCGCGCATCGGCCGACGACAAGAAGCCCCGCCGCCCACGCGCCAAGTCCGCAGCAACATCGGGTGAAGACGGCGATAAGCCCGCGCCCCGCCGCGCTGCTCGGAAGAGCAAGAGCAGAACGGCTAGCGAGTAGGTGTGAGCAGGCAAAAAATCTCGGGCACGGAAGGCTCGGCAGCGAGTCTTCTGGGGTCGAGGCCTCGCACGCAGTTCCATCGGGGCCGCATCCTCCCGCCAGGCTTCTACGAGCGCGAGACCGAGATC
>DASWBC010000013.1:0-3167 GCA_036390815.1 Gemmatimonadaceae bacterium | reverse complement strand
TTGTGCCTTGCTCGAGACGAAGATCGCGACCGCGCCCGAATCCTTGAGCATGTAAGCGATCTGGTCGGCCGGCAGAGTGGGGTAGATCGGGACATCTGTGACGCCAACGGTGAGGCACGCGTAGTCAGCGATTGCCCACTCAGGCCGATTTTCGGAGAGGATCGCGACGCGATCCCCACGTCTGACGCCGAGTGACGACAGCCCGCGCGCTGCATGGCGCACGCGATCGGCGACCTCGTTATGCGAGATCGGCCGGTAAGTTCCGCCGATCTTGACCTGTAGAGCGTCAGGGCGGTTGTACTTCGAGACCGCGTCGAAAAAGAGCTGATTCAGCGTCCCCGGAGCGGGTCGCGGTCCACCTTCGGCTTCCATCAGCGCCATTCTCTCTCTCCCGAAAGCGGGTACGGATTCACGGGCTAGCCGGGCGGCTTCAGCAGGAGCACGAGCCGAACCGGACTGCCATTCACCTGCACTCCACGATACTTCGCCGTGGCGTTCACCACTATCGAATCGACGGCCGACGTGAGGAGGAGAGGATGCACACGAATCATTCTCCCCGCTATGCCGCTCGCGTCAGTAGTATCCACGACCGACGCCTTTCCACCTTCATTCACGAGCACGCCCAGCTGCGGATCGCTTTGCGCGACGATTGTGAAGCTCACGATATAGGATTTCACGACGCTGTCGTTCGGAGCGACGCCATGCGTGAGCTTCACTTGCAGCGCGTGCGACACGTTGAGAGTGCTGTCGGTCGGCGAATATTGCAAGCTGTCGCGGCTGTTCACCGCCTGCAGGAGATCCGGCCGGAGCGTAACGTCGACGTTCTGAACTGCCTGAAGCGTCCCGACCGTTGCTACAATCCGCGCTGGCGTCGAGCGGAGGCTGTCTCCGACGATGACCCCGGTCGCACTGTCCACGGTGACGCCGGAGTCGGGCGACAAAAAGAAGACCGGCGCCGGAATGATCTCTCCGCCCTTGAAGTTGAAGGCGTGGACAACCGGCAGGACCACTGCGCCCGTCGTGTCGCGCAACGTGTCGCCTACGACAACCGATGGCGCGGACAGGGAATCGAACACAATGGAAAGAACAGACGTCGAGCTGCCGCTTACATCGGTGCAGGCTGCGCCTGCAAGTACGACCATCCCAAGGACAGCAGAGAACGCTACCTGCTGGTGAAACCGCCTCATACCAACCGGTCGGCGAGCAGCGTCGCGAGGTTTACGTACGCTTGTGATGCCGCGTCGGCGGGACTCCGAACGACAACCGGCTGGCCAGCGGCAAAGGCGTCGGCCGTAGCCGAGGTGCGGGGAATCACGACGTCGAAGACGATGTTGGCTGGGAGATGCCTTCTCACATAGTCCACTACCCGGTCACTGGCCGGATTGTTCGCCTCGTACATCGTGAGAAGAATTCCGTCGAGCGTGAGACGCTCGTTGACGGCGACGATGTCCTGAATCGCGCGCAGAATCTGGGGCGTCGTCTGGAGAGCCAGCGGCTCGCATTGGAGCGGGACGATGACGTGCTCGGCGGCGCCCAGGACCTTGCGAGTGATCGATCCCAGCCCCGGCGGCGTGTCGACGACAACGACCTGGCATCGCTGCTCGGCCATTTGAAGCAGGTCCTGGAGGACGTTCGTCTCACGCACGAGCTGCGAGTAGACGGCATGGTCCGACTCATCGGCGACGGAGCCGGCAAGAATGACGCGCAGCCACGGAAGAGCCGTCGGCAGAATGATTTCGCGGAGGCTCCGCTCGCCGTTCAGGTAATCGGCGAAGCCCGCCGTCTCGTGACCGCGCGCGAGCCCGGAGCCGTAGCGCACGGATCCCTGCGGATCGACATCGATGAGGAGCGTCTTCATTCCCCGGCGCGCGAACGCGGCGGCGAGATTTACAGCGGTAGTGGTTTTGCCGACTCCCCCCTTCTGGCTTACGACAGCGAGTACCGCTCCCATCTATTCCGAAATCCCAGGATAGTCGCTGGTCTTCAACTGGGGGTTCGAGGAAGGAGGCGGCTCGGCGCTCTTCATCTCGTCGAGAGTCTTCTGCGCGTGCTTGACCCAGCGTTCGGCTTCCGCGCTTTTCGGCGGATCCATCAGAAACGCCTCGAGGTGAAACGCCGCGTCGCTCAATTCCCCTCGCCGGAGAAGAAGAAATGCCAGACCGTAATGTGCTCCCGAGAGCTTCGGCTCGACCGCGAGAGCGCGACGGTAGCACCGAATCGCCTCGTCGAGCTGACCAAGCTTCGAGTAGGCGATTGCCATGTTCTGGAGGACCTTGTGATTATTGGGTCTCTGGCGGAGGGCCAGCCGATACGACGTCAGCGCGGCATCATAATCGCCCTGACGTTCCAGCGCGAGCGCCTCGTTGAGGTAGTCGAGGTTTTCTGTCGCCGGCTTCGGCTTACTTCCGCCCGTAAGGCGGTCCCAGAATGACATTTGGTCGAATCTACCGACTATGATGTGAGAGGGCTAGCTTAACCTAACTGCTTTTCCCCGAACGGCTTGAGAGCAAAATGTCACCGCGGAAACACACGGTCGACGCCGCCAAAGGCGTCCTCGAAATGGAATGGCCGTTCTTCGGCGAGTTGTCGCGCGGACTGGCGCTCAAGGTGGCGCGCGCCTACGACCCCGAGATAGTCATCGGGATCGCCACGGCTGGGGTGATTCCAGGCGCTGTGATCGCGGCAATCCTTGGGCGAGAGTTCCATTCACTGGTGGTGAGCCGGAAGTACAGAACAACCCGAGCCCGAGAAGCGCCCGAGGTGTTCGGCAGCGCGCCGAAGGAAGTGAGGGGAAAGCGCGTGCTGATCGTGGACGAGACGTGCGACTCCGGCGACACGATGCGGCTTGCGGTCTCCGCGGTCCAAGAAGGCGGCGCGGCGGAAGTGCGGACCGCGGTCTCGATTCGCACTGGCGGCTACGCCCCGGATTTTCACGCGATCGCGACCGAGAGCACGATCATCCTGCCGTGGGACCGGGAGATTCTGGTTGATGGTGAGCTCAAGCCGAATCCGATTTACGCCGACGCGCTCAGCGCCAAGTAGCTGCGAACTGGTGACTAACGCCTGCGAACTGCGGACTAACCGCTGAGGACTGCGGGCCAACAACAATTGCGGATCGCAGACTAAATGCGGATTGGGAGACTATTTGCGGGTTGAGGACGTACTGC
>DASWBC010000012.1:0-3075 GCA_036390815.1 Gemmatimonadaceae bacterium | reverse complement strand
CTGCGCATACCCGACCAGAGTGAGCGCGTCATTCCTGCTGGATCGCCGATCCTCGAGCTCGGTAATGCGGCGGCCATGGAGGTCGTCGTCGATGTCCTCTCGACCGATGCGGTGCGCCTGCGCCCGGGAGATGATGTCGAGATCGTCGAGTGGGGTGGAGATCATCCGATCGGCGGGCGCGTGAGATCGATCGAGCCCTCCGCTTTCACACGCGTCTCAGCGCTTGGCGTCGACGAGCAGCGAGTGAACGTGTTGATCGATCTCCCCCAGCGGCCGGAAACTCTGGGTGATGGCTTCCGGGTCGAGGCGCGGATGACGGTCTGGCAGGCGGCGAAGGTGACCACCGCGCCGGCCAGCTCGGTCTTCCAACAGGGCGACAGCTGGAAAGTGTTCGCAGTCGATGACGGTCGCGCGCGACTGCGCCCGGTGGAGATCGGGCACCGCACCGGAGCGAGTGTCGAGATCGTCCGCGGACTGACTCCCGGAACGAAGGTGGTCCTCTTTCCCTCCGACAAGATCCTCGATGGAGTGCGAGTTCGGTCGCGCGAGCGCGCCAACTGACGCAGCATGACAGCGGCATGACCTACGAGGCCATGATTGCCCGGGCTGTTTGATCTGGCCCCGGTCGGTCAGGAATTTCCGCACACGATCGACTGCCATCTGCCGACAGACCGGAAGCGCCCCACAGATGATCTTGGCGTGGCCCGCGAGAGGCGCGGGCATCTTCGTGGAGAGCACGATGACGACGATTGGGATGACACAAGACCCTGGCCGCACGATGGCGCAGCCGGTTCGGAGCGCAGGCATCGTACGACGGGCCTTCCTCGCGTGCGGTATTCTCTCTTCACTGCTGTACGTGGTGATCGATGTAGTGGGGGGACTGCGATACGATGGCTACAGCTTCACCTCGCAGGCGATCAGCGAGCTGGCGGCGATCGGCGCGCCGTCGAAACCGTTCGTCGACCCGCTTTTCCTGGCGTACGGCCTTCTCGTGCTGGCGTTCGCCATAGGACTATTGCGTGCGGCAGCTGGGCGAAACCGCGCCTTACGCATCGCCGCTGCTGCGCTAATCGGCTACGGGGCCATTGGCATAATGGCTGGCTTGGTAGGTCCGTTCTTCTCGATGCACCAACGCGGTGTCGGAAGCGTAGCTACGGACGCGCCGCACATAGTTCTAACTGGTGTGCTAGTGTTGCTTCTGCTTCTCGCCATTGGCTTTGGCGCGTTCGCACTCGGCAAGCGATTCAGGCTGTATTCGTTCGTGACGTTGGTGACGGTGATCCTCTTTGGCGCGCTCACGACGCCTTATCCGGCGCTAATGGACGTGGGGCAGCCCACACCGGGCCTGGGAATCATCGAACGCATCGACGTTTACTCAGCCTTGCTATGGCTGGCAGTGCTGGGCATCACACTGCTGCGGCGCCCTGATACTGCGACAGAGGGGTTACTCAAATGACGAAAACAACTCGCATTGAGGGTTTCGTCGCCCCGGGTTTCGAGGAAGTGCGCAAGGAGTTCGAGCGCAACTTCGCCGATCGGGGCGAGATCGGCGCTGTCATCACTGCGTATTGGCGCGCGCGCGGAAAAACACCGGAGGATTTATGCGGGAACGATTGCATGCGCTGGCGGAATCGGTAAGGCGTCGACGTGAGCCCATGAAAACCTTGCTCGCCGCGTTGTTCGGGCTGCTCGTATCCAGCGTGTTCGCGATCGCCGGCAATTGGATCACGATAAGGCTTGGAGGGGAGGGCTTTCGCGGTGAACAGTCCGCTTATGCGACCATGCTGATCGCGATCACGTTCATCTGGACTGCAGCCTCGGTCGTGCTTGGTGGCTACGTTGTCGCCCGGCTGCACAACGCTCGTGGTGCAGTGAGCGCATATATCGTTCTGGAGCTATTTTTTGGAGCGGGGATGATGGCCGAATTCTGGAGTTCGGAGGCGGCATGGTATGACACTGTCGCGGTGCTGTTCGTCATTCCTTGCGCGCTGCTCGGCGCCAGTCTGTTGCAGCCCCGCTGGCTGACGGGCAAAGCGCGGAATACCGGCTGAAGGCAGCGGCAACGTTCTGCGACGGCTACTGGGCCGTGTAGCCGCCGTCGATCACCAGCTCCGTTCCCGTGATAAACTTTGCCTCGTCTGACGCGAGGTAGAGCACGCCATAGGCAATGTCATTGGGCTCCCCGACGTGACCGATCGGATGAAGACTGTCCAGGAGCTTGCGGCCCTGCGCCACATCGCCCTGGGATCTCAGAAAATTCTCGACCATCGGTGTCCAGATATATCCGGGGTGCACCGAGTTCACCCGGATGTTGTAGCCGGCTTTGGCGCAGTAAAGCGCGGCGGACTTCGTCAGGAGACGCACGCCCCCTTTGCTCGCATTGTAGGCGGCCAGGTTGGGATCCCCGATCAACCCCTCGATCGACGACAGATTCACAATCGAGCCGCTCCGACTTGCCTTCATGGCGGCGATTGCGTGTTTCGTTCCCAGAAAAACGCCGTCCAGATTGATGCCCATCAGCCACCGCCACTCGGCCAGCGTGGTGTGCTCGACGTCCTTGGCCAGGGCTACGCCGGCGTTGTTTACCAGAACGTCGAGCTTCTTGTAGCGCTCGAGGACGACCTGCACCACGTGAGCCCACTGTGACTCATCGGCGACGTCGTGCTGGACGAACTCCGCAGCGCCGCCATGGCTCCGGATCTCTTCGACGACGAGCGATCCCTTGGCGACATCCACATCGGTCACGACAACGGAAGCGCCTTCTTCGGCGAGCATGAGCGCGCACGCGCGTCCGATTCCCAGCGCACCACCTGTTACGACCGCTGATTTCCCACGCACTCTGTTCATTTCGTCTCCTGCGTCGAGCCCAAAAAAAAATTGAGCCCCCACTCGGTGGTTTCCCACTTTGCGGAGGCTCCGCTTCTGCTGGCGGTCGCCGAGTCCGGTTCGTTTCCGTGCTTTTTACTCACACGTTCGGCTCGACAATCTTGCCCTCGTCGGACGGGCGACTCAGGTGCCCCGGCGATCCCGGAGCCTTGATTGTGTCCAGCAACCTCACAATCCGCGCGACGGCTT
>DASWBC010000011.1:0-1971 GCA_036390815.1 Gemmatimonadaceae bacterium | reverse complement strand
CACGTCGAAGCGCGACTGGATTCGCGCGCTGAAGTAATCGCCCAGCTCAAATTTTGCCGTCGGCGCCTTACCGATATCTTCCGGCATGCGGAATCCGGCTGCCCGGAACTTGTATCCCGTCGCATTCAGCCGCGGGATGGTGGTGTGGCAGTAGTTGCACGAAACGTTCAGTCTCCGAGCGAACGCAGGAATTCGCCTTATCCTCGCGAGGTGAGCCATCACGGCTTCCACCGTCGAGGGCCCGTCGCTCGCGGGGGTCGCAGTCGAGGGGCGATGCGCGACACCGGGCACGGAAGTCGGAGCCGGCGAGCGGTGCGCGCCGCCAAGCACGGAAACGGCCAAAAGAGCTGCGACAAACATGGCTGTCATCTCCCAGGTTAAAGAAGCAGGACCAACGACTGGCCGACTCTTCTACTTTTCCTTCTTGCCGAACAACCTGATGTAGTCGGCCACAGCCTCCATCTGCTCGTGGGTGAGCTTGTCCTTGAACGACTTCATGTTCTCGTTCTTGCCTTTCGTGAGCACCGTCACAATGGAATCCCTGGAGTGCTTCTCGAAGAAATCCTCGTCGAAGGTGGCGATCTTCGGGTACTTGGCCTTCATCGTTTTCGGTGCGATGCCACGCACGCCATGGCATTTTCGACAGTTATCCTCGTACGGAGCCTTGCCGGGCGGGTCCTGACTCGGCGCCGAAGCGTGCGCGAATCGACTGGCGTAGGTGACGCTGATGCTCAGAGCGGCGATTGCTGCGAGTACTGAATGCGGTCTCACTTTGTCTCCTTTGCTTTGAGAGGCTCTGGGAATGTGTCGCGGAACTCCGGCTGCTTGTTGAGCGCGGCCGGTCCGCGAAGCGACGAGAGGTAGCGCGCCAGCTCCTCGATCTCCTGATGGCTCAGAGTGGGCGGGCCGTAGGCCGCCATCTTCGAATCCGGATGGAAGCGCACCGGATCCTCGATAAAGCTGTGGATCCACGCAGTGCTGTGCCTCAACCCGACTTCGGTCAGATCGGGCGCGTCGGGGGCGTCTTCCTTCTTCGGAACGGCAGCCATCCCCGCGACCTTGTGGCATCCGCCGCATTGCTGGCGCTCGAACTGCGTTCGTCCTGCCCGCTCCGTCGATGTCAGGATCCGTCCGACCTCGGGGGCAACGGCATTCTTCGGCTGGTCACGCATCGAGGCGCCAAGTAGAATCGCCGTGGAAATGGCAATTCCTCCGAGGGCGAAAGCGGCCCCCGGGCGCTTCGTGATCGATCTCACGCTCCGCCGGTCGAAGAATGGAAGCAGGAGAAGGGCGAGCACGAGCGCCATCGGCAGTCCCACCGCTATCGCGCTCTCCCAACTTCCGGGCACCAGCTTCAGGAGCTGAAAGAATGGCAGGAAATACCACTCCGGCGTGGGAACGTATGACGCGTCCGTTGGGTCGGCTGGCGCTTCCAGGGGCGCGCCCACGAAGGTGCCGAGGACTACGAGAATCGCGATGACCAGCGTCGCAGTGACGACATCCTTCGCGATGATATCCGGCCAGAAACGGAATTCTCCGGTCTTCGATTCGTGCTCGCGACGGCGATAGTACGCCGGATATTCGGAATCGGATGTGAGCTTCGGAGCGTCCGGCTCGAGCTCCGCTGCGCGGGGCGCGACACCCTGTCTGATGACGAGAAAGAGATGAAGTCCGACGATAGTGCCGAACAGAATGGGCAGAAGGAGGACGTGCATCGAGTAGAATCGCGTCAGCGTCGCTGCGCCCTGCTGTGATCCGCCGCGTAAGAAAGTCACGAGCTTCCCGCCGATGAATGGCGTAGTGCCAGCGATGTTCGTCCCGACCGCGGTCGCCCAGTAGGCCTTTTGATCCCACGGCAGGAGATAGCCGGTGAAGCCGAACCCGAGCACTATGAATAGAAGGGCCACGCCGAGAAGCCAGTTGATCTCCCGGGGATACTTGTAGGCTCCCATGGTGAACACCCGGATCATG
>DASWBC010000010.1:0-3157 GCA_036390815.1 Gemmatimonadaceae bacterium | reverse complement strand
GCGGTTGGTGAGCTGCCGCTCGCCGGTGCCGTCCGCGGAAATGATCCAGAGCTGAGTTTTCCCGGTCCGGTTCGACTCGAAAAGGATCCGGGGGGCAGAGGGAGAGACGAGGGGGAACCCACCATTCACGAGTGGCGGCGCGCTCGTCTGTGCGCCGGCGCTTCGAGCGAGGGCCGAGCAAAGGACGGCGAGAAGGAAAGAGAGCCGGGACATTACGATGCTGACACGATCTCCCTGAAGCGCGGATCAGTGTGCAGATGCCTAAACGCAGGATCGAGCGAAACGAACCTCAAATAGGTGCTCCGTTCGCGGCGCGCGCGCTGAAGCCACGCGATTGCTTCCTCATCGCGACCGAGCAAGCCACACACTGCCGCAAGCTGCACCGGTCGATCCGATGCTCCTGGCGGCAGCTCGAGCAGCATCGCGAGACGCGCCCTCAGAGCACCGGGCCAACCGGCTTTTGTGTATGCGCGGTCCAGCGCGAGCAACTGCGCACCACTTCCGCCCTGGAGTCGCGTTGCGCGAGTCAGCGATTCAAACGCGCTCCGGGAATGGCCCGCGGCAGCGTGAGCTCTCCACAACTGCGTGGCAGCGCGAGCGTAGGAGGAGTCCAGCGAGAGCGCGATCTCCAGCTGATCGATCGCGTCGTCGTATCGACCGGACCAAAGGAGCACTGTCCCCAGGTCGGTACGTATCGCCGCTGACGCCGGCTCACGCTGGCGCGCAATCTCGAGCTCCCGCCGGGCGGCGGGCAGCGCGCCGCGCGCCGCGAGGCCCAGCGCGAACCACTCGTGCGCTGTGGCATAGCTGGAATCCAGCTGGATGGCACGCCTGTATTCGCGTTCTGCTCCGGGCCAGTCGTTGGCGAACCAAACCCGGACCGCCGCAAGTGACGTGTGTGATTGTGCGAGTCGATCGTCCATTCGCACTGCGATGGAAGCCGCACTCATCGCTTCGCGCCCGGCCACGGAAGATTCCGCGCCACCATACCACGACATCAATGTGTACGCGTCAGCGAGTCCGCTGAAAGCCGGTGCGTAGCGCGCGTCCTCGGCGATCGCGCGACGAAAAAACATTGCCGCGGTCACGAGACTCTTCTCCGTCCGCCGGTCCCAATAAAAACGACCCAGCTTCGTATAGTATTCGGCGCGACCCTGTGCGGCTGCGCTCGCGCTTCTTTGACCGACCTCTAGGTGAGTGACGAACAGAACCGCGGCGCACAGCGACATCGCCGCCAGCGGCCATCGCCCGCGCGCCCACGATGACACACGCCGAGACCGGATCGCGTGAGACTCGACTGAGGGTGCCGCAAATGGAATTGGGTCACGAGCCGATCGTTCGGGTACGGAGACGATCGGTGCTCTGGCGCGACGAATGTCATGCAGTAGCCGCGTGCTCTCAACGGATGGTTCAATCTCCAACTCGTCTGCCAGATTGTTGGCGAACGCTGTGTAGGCCTCAATCGCCTCCGCAGGATTCCCCGACTGCGTGAGCACGTTCATGAGATTGCGCAGCGCGCGCTCGTCGTGACGCGCGATCTCGAGCTGGCGTTGCGCCCATTGCACTGCTTCCTGCAGTCTGCCTTCCGACAGCGCCGCAGCAGAGAGTCGCGCCGCCGCCGCGGAGGCGTTTCGACGAAACAGGTCGCGTTGCTGCGCTTGCCACCGCTCGAATTCCGGAACCCCGGAGACGAAGAACCCGTCGAGGAACTCCCCTCGGTATAGCGCCATTGCGTCAACCAGCGCTCCCCCTTCGACGGCCGATCTGAACGCCTCTGCGTCGCAGCACAACCGCGTGCGTTCAACGCGTATGCTTTGATCGCCCTGAGACACTATCACACCTGGACCGAGCGCTTGGCGTAACTCGTATAGAGCCTGATTCAACGCACGGCGCGCTCGGGGTGCCGGCAGCTCCGGCCAAAACATGGCGAGCACGGTGTCGCGCGTATTCACCTGGCTCGCCTCCACAGAGGCCAGGAAGACCAACAAGCCCATGCGCTTCGGCTGCGCCAGCAACTCCGCAATCGGAGCGCTATCGGGTCGGCGCAAGTCCAACGTTCCGAATGTACGCAGGATCACCATAGCTACTGATACCCACTGAACCGCTGTTGAGGCAACAAGTAATATCGGGTGACTTCCGCGTGATAGGCAACGGTGAAGATGTAGCCCCGGTAGCGAAACTCTCTCACGTTCAGGAGGTACCCCATGTTTGAAAATCGTCGTCGGTCGGCGTATCGCGCGGGAATCTGCGCTTCACTCGTGCTCCTGGCGGCCGTCGCGTCGTGCGTCGACAAGCCACTTCCGTCAGAACCTCGGCAAGGTCCAGCGATCGCGTTCGACTTTGCCGACAACCCATCGTCGCCATCCCCAATCATCATCCGACGCGATGGATTGCTCATCCGAGTTATCACGGTGGATGAAACGCAAGGCCTCATGGCCATTCACGGCCCGATTGATAACCCGGTCTGCAACAACACCACAACGCGAGACACAGTCGATGGGCAACAGATCTCGACGCCATCGCAGGCGCAAGGAATTCGCCTGCTCCTGCAGGCGACTGATACGCATGTAGAGATCTATTCGGGCACCGACATTTCGCCGGTGTTCCCATTCGTCCAGTCTACGTTTTGCGCGTTCGTTGCGTCGACGCCGACTCTGTACGAAGGGACAGTGCGTTACAGCGTGAATCTCGGAAGCTCGATGGCCTCATTCCGATGGGAGGGAGACGTTACGCGCACCAGCGATGGCGCATCGTTCCACTACGTCGAGAGGCAGGACGTGGTGAGCCCGGGAAGTGGCAATAGCAACACGACGTCATCGTTCATTCGGCTCCAACAGAACGGTCCCTGACTGAGATCACGGCAACGACGCCGGTCGCACAGCTAAACCGGCGTCGGGGGTGGCAGGTAGTTGGACGGGTCTGCCACCCCAGCCAAGGTTTGCCCAAATCCGGAGTGAATCCCAACCCTGATCCGAGTGCAACGGCGAAGATGTCGCCTCGGTGACGAAACTCAATCGGGTGACTATATGATCGGCGCTCGCAACGGAAAAATTCTCCTTGGGGTAGGCGTGATGGCTGGCATCGCGCAGGTATTCGCGGGTGTCGCCATGTATCTCGCGGGCGTTTACTTCGCGCCCTGGAGCATGGGCGTAAGTTT
>DASWBC010000009.1:0-3241 GCA_036390815.1 Gemmatimonadaceae bacterium | reverse complement strand
CGAACCCGAACGTGGTCTACGTCGGAACCGGTGAGGGAGTTCAGCGGCCCGATCTC
Organism: Gemmatimonadaceae bacterium; assembly: GCA_036390815.1. GTDB lineage: Bacteria > Gemmatimonadota > Gemmatimonadetes > Gemmatimonadales > Gemmatimonadaceae > UBA4720. The sequence goes on along the minus strand of DASWBC010000009.1, from coordinate 3,185 downwards.
TCGAGCGGTGACGGCATCTACAAGTCGGTCGACGCCGGCAAGACCTGGCGCCATTTGGGTCTGCGCGATGGACAGCAGATCGGCTCGATCATCGTCGACCCGCGTGACGAGAACAGAATTTTCGTCGGCGTGCTCGGCCATCCGTACGGCCCAAACACGGAGCGCGGGGTTTATCGATCGACCAACGGTGGAGAGTCGTTCGAGCGCGTCCTCTACAAGGACGAAAACACCGGCGCGGCTCAGGTCGGGTTCGATCCGTCCGATCCGCAAATAGTTTACGCGGCACTCTGGGCAGGAAGACAAGGACCGTGGGAGAACGCATCCTGGAACGGGCCCCTGAGTGGTCTGTTCAAATCCGCCGACGGCGGAACGACGTGGCGCCAGATCGGAAAAGGGTTTCCGTCCGCGGCGGAAGGTCTTGGCAGAATCGGTTTCACGATTGCCCCCAGTAATCCGCGGCGAATGTACGCTACCGTCGACGCGCCGACTCTGGGCGGCATCTATCGCTCGGATGACGCCGGCGAGACATGGAAACGCTCCAACGACGAGGTTCGAGTCTGGGGCCGCGCCTCCGACTTCGCGGAGGTGAAGGTCGATCCGCGAAATCCCGATGTGGTGTACTCCGCGAACACGTCGACGTACCGCTCATCCGACGGCGGTACCACGTGGACGGCGATCAAGGGTGCGCCCGGCGGCGACGACTATCACCGGATCTGGATCAATCCCGACAACCCGGAGATCATGATCATCGCGGCCGATCAGGGCGCCACGATCACCGTGAACGGCGGAAAAACCTGGAGCTCGTGGTACAACCAGCCCACCGCGCAGTTCTACCACGTGATCGCGGACAATCGAATACCGTACTGGGTGTACGGCGGCCAACAGGAGAGCGGCTCGATTGGAACGATGAGCCGGGGGGACTACGGCGCGGTCACTTTTCGCGAGTGGAATCCGGTGGGAGTCGAGGAGTATGGATACGTGGCTCCCGATCCACTCGACCCCAACATCATTTACGGCGGCAAGCTCACGCGCTTCGATCAGCGGTCACGCGAGGTGCAGAACATCAGCCCGGAGGCCGTGCGTTCGGGAAAATACAGATTTCTTCGCACCGCCCCCGTGATTTTCTCCACTGTGGATCCGCACACGCTCTACTACGCCGGCAACGTCCTGTTCAAGACGACGAACGGCGGTCATGGCTGGGACGTCATCAGTCCGGATCTCACCCGCCAGGATTACGATGTGCCCCAGGCTTATGGCATTTTCACCGACGGAGATCTCTCACGCGCAAAGAACCGGGGAGTCATCTACGCCGTCGCGCCGTCGTTCCGCAATGTGAGCACGATCTGGACGGGCTCCGACGATGGGGTCATCAACCTGACGCGCGACGGTGGAAAGACGTGGACCAGTGTCACGCCCGCCGCTCTGACTCCATGGAGCAAGGTCTCGCAGCTGGAGGCGTCCCACTTCGATAACGAGTCAGCGTACGCCGCAATCAACCGCTTCAAGCTCGACGATCTCCATCCGCACATCTATCGGACCCACGATGGCGGGAAAAGCTGGAAGGAGATCGTCAACGGAATTCCAGCCGACGAAGTGGTGAACTCGGTCCGGGAAGACCCGGTGCGGCGCGGCCTCCTGTTCGCGGGGACCGAGCGCGCCGCCTACTTCTCACTCGACGACGGCGAGCAGTGGCAGCCACTCAGACTCAACATGCCTGCCACATCCATTCGCGATCTCGTGATCCACGATGACGACATCATCGTCGGCACCCATGGGCGCTCATTCTGGATTCTCGACGACATGACCCCCCTGCGCCAGCTCGACGCGAAAGCGGCCAGCACCGAGACTTTTCTGTTCAAGCCGAAGCTCACCTACCGGTTCCGGCGCAACAAGAACACCGATACGCCCTTGCCGCCCGAAGAGCCCGCCGGAAAAAATCCTCCGGACGGCGCGATCATCAACTACCGGCTTGGCGCCGAGTCCGGCACGCCGGTCGTCCTCGATATCCTGGATGACGCGGGCCGCACAGTCCGCAGCTTCTCGAGCGCAGACTTGGTCGAGCCGATCGAGACGGATCTCGCCGTTCCGAGTTACTGGGTTCGCCCGCAGCAACGGCTTGCATCGAGCCGAGGAACCCATCGTTTCGTGTGGGACCTTCACTATCCGCCGCCAAGGGTTCTCGGTCACGACTATCCGATCTCAGCAATCTACGGCGACACACCCCGGATTCCCCTGGGACCGGCGGTGTTGCCGGGCACGTATACCGTCCGGCTGAGCGCGAACGGCCGGAGCTACACGCAGCCCCTCGAGATAAAGATGGATCCGCGCGTGGAGATCACCGATGCAGGGCTTCATCAGCAGCGCGATATTGGTGTCCGTATGAACGATGCCATCAGCCGCGATTTCGCCGCGCTCGGAGAAGTGCGGGCTCAGCGAAAGCTGCTGAGAGGGCAGCGCGACGGCGCGAAGGCAAAGGAGGTTGCTGATTCTCTGGTGGCGCTGGATTCGCTGTTGGCCAAAATCGAGAGCGGTGCGCGAGGAGGAGCGCCCGCTGGTCTGGTTGTCCTGAACGAACAGCTTGCGGGGATTCTCGACACCGTCGAGGGCGCGGACGCAGACCCCACGACGCAGGTCGTTGCCGCGGCCAGCGACCTGGAGAAATCGCTCGCTGCGATAATTGCACAGTGGTCCGATGTCCAGCGCACGCGAATCCACCGCGATCGGAAGTAGATTACCCAGTCCCAGTACTCGCAGCTCACCGGAGAACGAGATGACGACGAGCAAGGAAACCGAGTGGATGAATCACCCGAGGCTGCGAAAGCTCGTAACGGCCGTCAACGAGCTGACTCTCGCCGAACGGATTACGCTCGTGAAGGGACTGGTGCCGGCGATAGCCGACGAGCTTTCGGATACCGAGTATGAGAGATTCGTAGACGCGATACGATTGAAAGGTGAACGCTTTCACGAAGCGCAGGCGCATCCCGGCGAGGGCAGGGCGGAGCGGAAGGTTCCGGGTGACCGCGACATAGAAGGACGATAGGGTCGCCGATGAACTTCTACTGGGGTTTCGGACTTCTCATTGTGGCGGCCCTTCTGTTCGCGCTGTTCGCAGGGACACGGCGGCCCAAGCCGTAGACTAGATCCCGAGTGCGAGCTGGATTGGCACGGCGGCAGTGCCGGATCCG
>DASWBC010000008.1:0-2552 GCA_036390815.1 Gemmatimonadaceae bacterium | reverse complement strand
GGAGCGGTCGCAGTTCAAGAACAAAGCGACCGCGATGAAGATGCTGAAGAACAAGCTCTATCAGGCGGAGGTCGAGAAGCGCGACGCGCACAAGGCGGAGCTGGACGCGACGAAATCCGACGTAAGCTTCGGCAGCCAGATCAGGAGCTACGTTTTCCAGCCATACACGATGGTGAACGACCATCGCACCGAGCTCAAGATTCCCGATGTCCAGAAAGTAATGGACGGAGGGATCGATCCGTTCATCGAAGCATACCTCAAGCAGGGCGGCGCCTCGGCCACGGCGGCCGCGTGACCGACGAGCTGAATTTCGTTTTGCAGGCGCGTCGGGAGAAACTCGAAGCGCTGGAGGCGGCCGGCGTGCATCCGTACGCTTACGGCTTCGATCGTCAGCACTCGGCCAGCGACGCACAGTCGCTCCTCGGAGCCGCCGAGGAGGGCCCGGCGGTGAGCCTGGCGGGCAGGATCGTAGCCTGGCGTTCGCACGGCAAGACGACCTTCGCGCATCTCGCCGATTCTACCGGGAAGATTCAGCTCTATTTCAAAAAAGACCAGCTGGGCGAGAAGATGTACTCGCTGCTTGCGCACTTCGATCTCGGCGACATCATCGGTGTGCACGGCCCGCTCTTTCGCACTCGCACCGGTGAAGTCACGGTGCGCGTCGACCGCGTCGAGATCCTGGCGAAATCGCTACGGCCGTTGCCATTCGGCAAGGAAGAAGAGGTCAACGGCCAGATCGTTCGGCACTCAGGATTCGCCGATCCGGAACAGCGCTATCGCCAGCGCTATGCGGATCTGGCGGTGCATCCCGAGGTCCGCGCTCTGTTCATCGCGCGGTCCCGCATGACGCGCGCGATCCGCTCCTTTCTCGACCAGCGGGATTATCTCGAGGTCGAGACACCGATTCTCCAGCCGCTCTATGGCGGAGCCGCGGCGCGCCCGTTCACGACTCTTCACAACGCGCTCGACATGCCGCTCTATCTGCGCATCGCCGACGAGCTCTATCTGAAGAGGCTCGTCGTCGGCGGGCTGGAGCGTGTGTACGAGATCGGTCACGATTTCAGGAACGAGGGAATCGATCGCACGCACAATCCCGAGTTCACAATGCTGGAGTTCTATCAGGCGTACGCCGACTACACGACGATGATGGATCTGGTCGAACAATTGCTCGAGAAGACGGCGGAGGCGGTTCGATCGGTGCCGGAGCTTGCTGCGAACGTTCCCACTTTTCGGCGGCCGTTCCCGCGCGTCGAGTGGATTCCTTCGCTCAACACCGCGGCTGGAGTGGACGTGACGGCGCTCGACGATTCGTCGATGCGCGCACTTGCGAACCGCGTCGGTGTAGAAAAGACGGAAGGCCTGAATCGCCCGAAGCTGCTGGACGAAATGTTCCAGGCGCTCGTCGAATCGAAGCTCGTGGAGCCGACGTTCGTAGTGGATTACCCTGTGGAGCTGTCGCCACTGGCGAAACCCAAGCGCGGGAACCCCAGGCTAACGGAACGGTTCGAGCTGTTCGCGAACGGGAAGGAAATGGCCAACGCCTTCAGCGAGCTGAACGACCCGCTGGACCAGCGCCGTCGCTTCGAGGCGCAGGCGAAGCTCCTCGCTGCTGGCGATGAGGAAGCTTCCGGAGTAGATGAGGATTATCTGCGCGCCATGGAATACGGCATGCCGCCCATGGGCGGTGTAGGAATCGGCATAGACCGGTTGTTCATGTACCTCTCCGGCGCGACGAATATTCGCGATGTGATTCTTTTTCCGACGATGAGACCAGAGTGACCAAGCTCGAGCTACAGATTGCGTGGAGATACCTGCGGAGCCGCCGGGGCTCCAAGCTTCTCTCGCTGATCAGCATCATCGCCATTGGCGGAGTGCTGGTGGGCGTGAGCGCCCTGATCGTGATCATAGGAGTGATGAACGGACTGCAGCACGATCTTCGTGAGAAAATTCTGGTCGGCAGTCCCGACATCCGCGTTCTCAGCTACGGCGAGGATCTCAAGATCACCGACTGGCCGCAGGTGCTGGACAAGGTGCGGAAGCAGCCAGGCGTCGTGACGGCAGCGCCGTTCGTGCTGACCGAGGCGCTGATGACCGCCGGGCATGACTACGCGGGTGGCGTGTACGTGGTCGGTCTGCAGCCCCAGGCGCGCGGCGTGCCAGACGTGACGACGATCCGCTCGCATGCAAAATACGGCGATTTCCGCTTCGCCAGTACGGACGGGCAGCACCGAGGTGTCGTCCTCGGAAAGCTGCTGGCGGCAAGATTCAACAAGTATCCGGGCGATAGCATCAATCTCCTCTCGGCCGGCGGGGGCAAGATGAATCCAGTCACCGGGGGATTCGTTCCGAGGGTCGAGAGATTCGAGGTCACGGGAACCGTCGAGACCGGAATGTACGAGTACGACAACTCGTACGCGTTCATCGCGCTCGACAAGGCTCAGAGCCTGGCCGGCCTCGGGGATGGAGTCACGGGAATCGAAGTCAAGACAGCCGACCGCTGGCAGGCGGCGGGTGTCGCATCGCGGCTGGTCGCCGCGCTCGGATGGCCGTAC
>DASWBC010000007.1:0-5318 GCA_036390815.1 Gemmatimonadaceae bacterium | reverse complement strand
TCTCCACCTGCTTCTCGATTGCGGCGACGATCTTCGGATGGCAATGTCCGCACGAGACGGTAACAATGCCGGCAAACATGTCGAGGTAACGCTTACCGGTCTCGTCGAACAGCCACTGCATGTGGCCTTCGACGATGAGTAACGGCTCGCCGTAGAGCGTGAATACCGCCGGATTCGTGTACTTCTTCCTCATCGCGATGAGCTCGGCGCGCGAGGGACCGGTGTACGGCTTCGGAACATGGTCCGAGGGAGGCATCTTGACCGGTGCGCGCGCGCCTGCGGATCCTTTGCTGCTCGCTGCTCTCGCGCGCGGCGGCGAAGTGGATGCGATGGTCATGATCAGGCCCGCACCGCGACTTCGGGCTGCGGCGCTGCGTACCCTTCCACCGTTTCATAGCCGGAATGGTAGTCCGCCGTATCGGGACGACGAATCTCCGACTGGAGCACGATCCTGTCGCGACGGATGCCGCGGAAATCCTCGATGCTCTTCCACCCATCCTTGGCGTGATCTTCGAGGAACTTGTCGAGACCCGAGAGCAGCCGCTTGATGACGTTCGGTCCGACGGCCTGATCGAGCATCGCCGCGGTGCAAACCTGAACTGTTCCACATCCGAGCAGAAAATAGGACGCGGCCTGATTGAAATCGGATACACCCCCGATTCCGGAGAAGCTCTTGTCCGGAAACGCTTTCGTTAGTTGCGCCATTTTTGCCAGCGCGAGCGGGAGAATCGCTGGTCCCCCAAGTCCCCCACTAGAGACAAGGCCGTCCACATTGATCTCGAACTCGAGCGTCTCGGGATCGATCAACGGGATGGAGGGAAACGTATTCGACGAAACGATCGCATCCGCTCCGCCGCGGAAGCACGCCGCCGCCTCGATGACTATGTCGGCTGTCGCAGGAGTGAGCTTGCACCACACCGGGACCTTCGCGACTTCCTTCACCGCTTCGGTCACGACAGAACAGAGCCCCTGATCCTTTCCGATGTTGGACCCCATGTCGCGGCGATCCATGTGCGGGCAGGAAAAATTGAGCTCCAATCCATCCGCCCCTTCTCCCTGCGCCGTTTCAGCCAGCTCCTGCCAGTGCCGCAGCTCCTTGTCGTTGCCCGAGCCTGCCATGATCGATGCGATCAAAACTTTGTTCGGGAACGCTTCCTTGATCCGCCGGATTCGCGGCGCCCACCACTCGAGCGTCTTGTCGGAGATCAGCTCCCAGTTCCAGGATGAGTGCAGGGCCGCACCCGGCCGTTTCTTCATCGAAACGTTGGCGTCGTCCGGCGTGGTGCGCATGAACTTTGCTTTCGCGCCGTAAACGTTTACGACGGGATGGAGTCCTATCGTCTTGGTAACCACTCCGCCCCATCCCGCCTCGAACGCGCGCGTGATGTTGGATTCCGATTCTGTCGGTGGCGCCGAGGAAAGCAGAAAGGGATTCTCGAACTTGATCCCGGTGAAGCTCACGGATCTATCAACGCTCATACATCCTCCTAAGACATCCAGTTCGTGCCGGCTTCCTTGTTCCATTTCGTGGTCATCTTCTTCGCCTGGGACCAGAATTCGATCGAGCCGCGTCCCGTGATGTCGCCGACGCCGAACTTGGAATCATTCCAGCCGCCGAACGAGAACGGCTCGCGAGGAACGGGGACTCCGACGTTTACGCCGACCATCCCCGCACTCGCGTGCTCCATCACATAACGGGCGGTGCCGCCGCTTTCCGTGAAAACGGACGCCGCATTCCCATAGGGTGATGCATTCTCGATTTTCAAGGCCTCATCGATGTCCTTCGCCCGGATGATCACAAGCACCGGACCGAAGACCTCGTCCTGCGCGATTCGCATGTCGGGCGTTACGTGGTCGATGATCGTTGGCCCGATGAAATATCCGCTCTCCTTGCCCTGTACTACGGTTCGGCGCCCGTCCACCAGTACCTTCGCGCCGGCCGCTTCAGCTTCGGCGATGTACTTCTCGATTCGCTCCTTTGCGGCGGCCGAGATGACCGGACCAATGTCCTTCCCGGGAACGATCTTCCTCGCGTGCTCGACCATGCGCTCGATGATCTCGTCCGTCTTCGAGACCGCGACCATCACCGACGCCGCCATGCACCGCTGGCCCGCGCATCCCGACATCGAGGCCACGACGTTGCTGGATGTCATCTCCTTCGCCGCATCCGGCATGACGATGAGGTGATTCTTCGCACCGCCGAGCGCCAAACAGCGTTTGAGCGTCGCGGTGGAACGACGATAGACGACCTTCGCGATCTTGGTCGAGCCCACGAAGCTCACAGCAGCGATTCCCGGGTGATCGCAGATCGCTTCAACGGCTTCCTTGCCGCCGTTGACGATCTGCAGCACGCCCTCCGGCAATCCCGCTTCCTTGAGCAGCTCCGCGATTTTCCCCGCGCTCAGTGGCACCAGCTCCGACGGCTTGAGAATCAGACAGTTGCCGAGTGCGATCGCGTTGGGCAGCGACCAGTTCGGAACCATGTTGGGGAAGTTGAAAGGCGTGATCGCCGCGACGACCCCAAGCGGATATCGTTCGACCCGGCACTCGACGCCGCGACTTACTTCGAGAACCTCGCCCGGCGCGATCTGCGGCAGCGAGCACGCGAACTCGCACAGCTCCGCCGACTTCAGGACCTCCGCGCGGGCTTCTGATGTCACCTTTCCGTTTTCTTCCGTTATCAGGGCGGCCAACGCGTCGATGTTCTTCTCGAGCAGTGCCTTGTAGCGGTAAAAGACCTGCACGCGCTCCTTGATCGGGGTCGCCGCCCAGGCTGGAAAGGCCTTTTGAGCGCTCGCGACGGCCGCGTCGACGTCTGCCTGGCTCGAGAGCGGCACACGAGAGATGACGCTTCCATCGCTCGGGTTGTGCACCTCGAGGAATGAGCGGTCGCTGCCAACGAATGACCCGCCAACATAGTTCTGGACTTCTGGGTACTTCACCGCCCCTCCCGCTTCTCGGACGCCCAGCTGACTGAGAAATCCCCCAACCCATGGATTGGAAGGCACTTATCCCATCATTCGAAGATGCCTTTGGGGCGGAAACGTCGCAAGCGGATTACGAGCGGATTACAAGCGAATTAACAGACATCGTCCTTGAAAGTCGCCCCGGCACGAAGCATGATGCTCAGATCTGGTCGTACTCCTGGAACTGCAAACCGGAAATTTGATGACTGACCCTTCGGCTACTGTTGAGCAGCCGCACGAAATACTTCCCCCGGTTGATCGGGGTATGTCCATCGGCAAGGCGGCGGGGATCACCGTCGTCACCGCGTTATTGGTAGCGGGTTCGACCTACTGGGTGGTAAAGGGAACCCTGTCCGCGGGGATGACACGCCTTCTCGCGGTCATCTCGCTTCTCTCGCTGGTCGGTCTGGCGTACGGAATGATCGAGCTGTCGCTGGCGGTGATAGCGACGACGGCCGAGCGGCGGAGAATGGCGCGAGAAGTGACCGAGCGGCGACACGGAGATCGAGCGAGAACGCCCACCCCGCGCTGAGCGCGATCTGGATCCAATCCCCGCTACGTCACATGACGTATAGGGGAGCGGCATCCAATCGGCGAATATCCCCGTGCGCCGAGCAGCGCCTCGGTGGCGAAATGGCACGGAGCCAGGATTGACATCTGGTCTCCGCAATTCCTTCGCTCGAGGATTCGGACGATGACTCATATCCAGACCAGGCCGACCAGGTTCCTGATCGCTTCGCTCGCGCTTCTTGGGGCTGCCGGATGCGTTGATTCAAGCGGACCGGGCAACGTCGAGGACCCAGGAGTCCTGCTCGTTCCAATTGGTCAGGAAGGTTATTGGCCACCAGAGCTTGTCTGGACCAAGGACGGAGGGGAGCTGATTTACGCAGAAAACGGGCTGAGCGCGGTGAGCATCGGAACCCACGTGGTGCGACAACTGGACGCTTCTCCGTTAATCGTCAACTTGGTCCGTGGCAACGGTGGCGAGGGGATTTACTTCGGGGCTTTTCTTACGACCCAGCAGGGTTCGAACGACCCCAACTTTCGAGTGAGCCGCGTGAACCCGACGGCAGGCGCAGCGGAAATCATTACGACCACCTTTCCCGGCGCCAATGGCGACATGTTCGTCTCCGACGATGAGCGGTTCCTCGTCGTTGGACGCGGGCTCTACGATCTCCAGACGGCTGCACGAATCGATCTCCCGGCCGGAAGGTCCTTCGGCTTTTCCCCCGACGGGACTCAGCTTCTCTTCTTCGTTGATGATGGAGCGGGGCTCTCCACCCCAACGCCGACGTTGATCTCAACCATCAACGGATCGTCGCAGCCGCTGGTGGTGAGCGGCGCCTTCTACCTCGCCCACCGATGGGAAGGCAATTCCCCCAAGTTTCTGACAACCGACCTCGACTTCAACAGTCCGATCCGGCAGCTCTACGAGATCGACGGGCTCACCGGCGCGCGGCGCCACATTGCCGATTTCGAGGCGAACCCCAGTTTCGGCAACGCTAATTGGTCGCCCGACGGCCAGGTCCTCGGCATCTGGATCCAACAGGGCCAGCTCTCATTGAGAGGAAGGAGAACAAACCTGTATGTCATTCGATCCGGTGGCGCGCCCGCAATCGTTGCGAATGTGAATGAGAGTCCTGGGCCACCGGTATTCTCCCCAAACGGCAACTCAGTTGCGTACTTCAATTACTACGACGGCCCGAAGCGGAGTCTGTATATGAAGTCGGGTATTTGAAAGCTATCGGTGGCTCCCGGTCCGGATCACCTGCCAGGCTTCAGCCAAATGCCCCTTCGTCGTGAGGACATTCCCGAGGCCGCCGGCCTGTACGTCGTCAACGCGGACGGGTCGGGACTGACGCAGCTCGTCCCGTACATTTCGTTCTTTATGACTCGATTGGTCTCCCGACGGGCGATGGATCGTCGCCAACATGTGGGGAACACCCACGATACTCGATCCCGCGACGGGCTTGCAGCTGCCATTGGGTTTTCACGGTGAAGGCCAATCCTGGAGCTCGCAGTAGACCGACCGATCATTTCGTCGTGGGAGCGACCAGAAACGCGAAGCGCGGATCGTCGAACGCGTGTCTCGCAATCTGCACCTCGGGATCCCCCACCGCACTGACTCGGTAGAATCCCGCGTCCCCGAATTTCGATCGCGCCGCCGCAGTAGAGAGAACCCGCTCGAGCGTCGTATCAGCTTCCGTAGTCTGTGGGATCGCAATTCCCTGCGCGGATGCGAATTTTCGAAACTCCGAGATCGCATTCGAATCGACAGGGTGTAGGGCGAGCCCATCGAGTGAGGCGAAGATCGAAGGGTTTGCGCTGACGTATCCACCGATCCACTTCAAT
>DASWBC010000006.1:0-1861 GCA_036390815.1 Gemmatimonadaceae bacterium | reverse complement strand
CCCGCCGTGCGCCTCAACGAGCTCCTTTGCGATGGCAAGCCCGAGCCCGACACCGCGGTGATCGTTCTTCCGAGCCTGCCAGAAGTTGTCAAAAAGATGCGATATCTGTTCTGGCGGAATGCCGGGCCCGTCGTCTATGACCTGAAACACAACCTCCTCGCCGTCGGAGGTCGCCCGCAAGCTCACCGATCCCTGTTCCGGCGTGAACTTGATCGCGTTTCCAACCAGGTTGCCCAGAATCTGCGATACGCGTTTAGGATCAGCGCGCACGACGGCACTATCCCGCGCCGCGATATGGAAGTGAAGATGACGCCTCTCGGCGAGCGGGCGAAACGTCTCTTCCGCCTGACACATAATGGATTCCACGCTCACCTCCTCGATGTCCAGCGAGAGCTTCCCCGCCTGCAGGCGGACGTGATCGAGCAGATCGTCGATCATGCGATTCATCTGCTTCGAGGCGCGCGTGGCGATGCCGAGCAGCTCCGTCCGGCGGTCGGGAAGCAACTGCGCGTCTGTCAACAGCTCCGTCGTCATGAGAATGAGGTTCAGCGGATTGCGAAGGTCGTGCGCGACGACCCCGAGGACATCTTCTCGTACTTGAACGAGCAGCTCCGCGTGGTGTCGCTTGTCCAGCTCAGCGTCGAAACTCTTGGCACGGTGAAGCGCGGTCGCGGTGGCTTGCGCGAGCAGCAGAGTGAAGGTTCTATCGGCGGCACCGACGGCCGCGGCCTCCTCGAAATGAAGCGCGAGCGCACCCACCGTTTCGCCGGCGTGCACGAGCGGCGTAGCCAGATAAGTCTGCATGTCGGCAAGCTCGGCCAATCCTTCGTTCGCGGCCCCATACTTCGCGCGAAACTCCTCGGCTGATTCAATCGAGATCATTTCGCCTTTTCGCAGAGCATGAACGAGGGGGACCTCGCTATCACGCGTCAGCGTCGACAAAAAGGCTTCGAGCGGGGGAGTCATGCCGCGCGCGCCCAGGAATTTGAGACCCTCACCCTCCACCGAAATCAGCACGCCGCGGGCCGCCTCCACCACATCGACGCCTTTGCTCAGCACGACGGCGGTTACCTCGTCCACCGACATAGCTTCGGAGAGTGCAGTGGTCACATCGAGGAGCTTCGTCGCGCGCATGGCGACGCGCTGGACTTCGTTGTTGAGGCGCTCGAGCTGTGCCGCATGCAAATTGGCGAGTGCACGCGAGCGCCGAAGCGCTTCCATTGTTGCGGCGATGGTCACCGTGACGATGAGGAACGCAACCACGGCAAGCAACCCATTCGTCGGCGCGGGCCCAATCCAGCCGGGCCGCAGAAAGTCGACCCGGATCAACACCAGCGACATTGCCGTCGCCAGAATGCTCGGCCCCAGTCCCCCGAACCAGGCCGAGATCGCGACGGCTGGAATGAAAAACATGAAGCTGGGCGTCGGCCATCCTTGTTTGAGAATGACCGTGGCGGCGAACCCCATCAACGTGGCCCCGACAGCGAGCAAATAACCGAAGGCAGTGGTCGACCGGGGTCGGGAGCGTAGTTGAGGTCCGACCAAGTTCCGTCCTCATGTGGCGAGGCGCACGACACGTCGCGCCTCGGGCGATGAAAGCACTGGAGGTTTCAAACTAGCACGAGTGCGCAGCACTCGCTATTTCATTGAAGTGATGAGTCTACCGGGTCACGTATTCACGGCGCCAGACGGGCTGCGCGGCATTGACACGGCCTCGACAGTTACGGCAAGCGCGGCGGCAGCGCTCCACAAAGCGGGCTACCGATTTTGCGTGCGCTACGTCCGGAGGGACAAGCCACACGCATCTGCTTTGAGCCCGAAAGAGGCCAGATACCTGCTCAACAGCGGGCTCGGGCTCATG
>DASWBC010000005.1:0-1809 GCA_036390815.1 Gemmatimonadaceae bacterium | reverse complement strand
ACGATCCTCGTTGGCCCGCGCTGCGAGCGCATCGATGGGATGTACGAGGCATCGGTGGTCCGCGTCCCATGAATCGCGCAGATTTTCCGCTGCTGGTGAACAATCCGGGTCTCCACTACCTCGACTCGGCGGCGACATCCCAGAAGCCCAGGATGGTCCTGGATGCACTCCTGGAGTTCTACGAGACGGCGAACGCGAATCCGCATCGGGGCGCTTACTCGCTTTCGGTGCGGGCGACCGAGTGGTATCACGAGTCGCGCGTCCGAATCGCCCGGTTCCTGGGCGTCAGTGATTCCGACTGCCTCATCTTCACGAGGGGCACGACGGAAGGGCTGAATCTGGTCGCCGGCTCGTGGGGAATCGCCAACGTGTCGGTTGGCGACGAGATCGTCGTCACAGCCATGGATCATCATGCGAACTTCGTCCCCTGGCAGGTGCTGGCGATGCGGCGGGGCGCCAAGTTCAGGGTGTGCGAGCTCACTCCCGATGGAAAGATCGATCTCGATTTCCTGGGCGAGCTGCTCAACCGGCGCACGAAGGTCGTCGCGTTCAGTCACGTATCGAACGCGCTTGGCACCATCAATCCAGTGGCGGAGATCGCGCGGCTCGTGCGCGAGAAGACGGATGCGATTCTGGTTTGCGACGGCGCGCAGAGCGCCCCCCACTTCCCCGTCTCCTTCGATTCGCTCGGCGTCGATTTCTACGCCTTCAGCGGGCACAAGATGCTGGGGCCGATGGGCATCGGCGGATTGATCGGCAAGAGGGCGATGCTCGAGGAAATGCCGCCGTACCAGACGGGCGGTGACATGATCGAGTTCGTCCACGACGATCGCACGACGTGGAACGTGCTGCCGCACAAATTCGAGGCGGGGACCCCCAACGCCGCCAATGCTGTCGGACTCGCCGCGGCGGTCGAGTATCTCGAGGGCATCGGCATGGATCGCGTGCTCTCGCACGAGAGAGCATTGATGTCGGCCGCGCAGAAGCGTCTCGCAGCGATCGAGGGTCTGCACATTTACGGACCTCCCGCGAGCGAGCGGAGCGGCGTGCTGAGCTTCACGCTCGGCGATGTGCATCCCCACGACCTCGCGACAATTCTCGATGGTGAGGGGGTTTGCATTCGTGCCGGCCATCACTGCGCGCAGCCGCTGATGCGGCGGCTCGACGTGCCCGCGACGGCGCGGGCGTCGTTCTACGTGTACAACGACGAGAGCGACATCGAGGCGCTGGTCGCGGGGATCCTGAAGGCGAGGGAAATCTTCGGATATGCGCCGGTCTAGGCGAGCTCGCTGTCTCGGGAGGCAACATGACTAGGCCCACGAGCGCAGCCGAAATCGGAGCTCTCTATCAGGAGCTGATTCTGGATCACTACCGGCGTCCGCGGAACAAGGGCACGCTCGAGAGAGCGGACGCGAGCGCTGACGTCAGGAACCCGCTGTGTGGCGATGAGATTGGCCTTCAGGTCGCGTTCGACGGAGATTGCGTCTGCGATCTCAGGTTTTCAGGGCGCGGGTGCTCGATATCCCAGGCGTCGGCGTCGATGATGACCCAGCTCGTGAAGGGAAAGAGCACCGCGGAGATCGAGGAGCTCAGGAAGCAGTTCCGGGATCTGATGCTCGGCAGCGCCCCGGCCGGGGACGAAGGGCAACTGGGTCAACTCCGTGCGCTTTCCGGCGTGGCCAGATTCCCCGCTCGCATTAAGTGCGCGTTGCTCGCGTGGAACGCGCTGGAGAGCGCGCTGGCCAGGCGATCTTCGCAGTGAGATCCGATCACGTCTGGTTGAGGCATTTCGGCTAACAGGAAGTCACA
>DASWBC010000004.1:0-4467 GCA_036390815.1 Gemmatimonadaceae bacterium | reverse complement strand
CCGTCGCTGACGCCGGACCGGCGGACGATCCGCTCGACCCCTGGTCCACTTTCCACGGGTTCTTCGTGGTGGCGCCGAACCAGATGTCACCCTGCGCGAGCTCGCCCAGCGTCAGCTTCGCGACCAGCACGGCGCCGGCCGCATCGAGCCGCTGCACGACTGCGGCGTCGGTGTCAATAACCTGCTCCTTGAACGGGCCCGCGCCCCACGTCGTCTTGTAACCGCGGACGGCGAGAAGATCTTTCGCGCCCCACGGAATCCCGTGCAGCGATCCGCGATAGTTGCCACGCGCAATCTCGGCGTCGGCGGCATGCGCCTGTCTGAGCGCGCGGTCCTCGGTCAAAGAGATCACGCATTTGAGAACCGGATCGTATTTCTTGAGCCGGGCGAGGTACATCTGGGTCAACTGAACGGATGTGACGCGCTTGCGACGCACTAGTTCCGAGAGCTCCGTCACGGGAAGAAAAGCCAGATCGTCGAGATCGGCTGGTACGGCGCGGTGAGTGGCCTTGCTTCGGACCATGGGCCGCCGCGTTTCGGGTGAAATCTTTTTCCCCGGCGGGAGTGGATCGAAGACGATTGCCGGGCCGATGGAATTCGAGAGGGCGACTTTGTGCAGAGCCTCGATTCGCTGCTCCTGCTGCTTGAGGCCATCGAGCATCAGCTCGCGTTCGGCTGCCTCGAAATGGAGCCCCGCTACTTCTTCCGCGCTCGCAATCGTATCGACGGTGATGTCCGCCCCGGCGGCGATCTTCGCCCACAACACGCCCGGAAAGAGCGTCGAGCCGAGTCCGACGCCCGCGAAGTAACCCATGAAGTGACGGCGGTCGACTGTCGGTTCCATGCTTAAGGGTCCTCGGTTGGAATTGTCTGTTGAAACTGCAAGGCGCTACACCTGCGACCTGGAGAATGCGGGCTCGCCGTCGAACTCCTGTAGCTTCTCGATGTGCATCCACCGGTGCTGGGCGCCGACCGTGCCGAGCAGCGAGAGAATCTCGGAGTCTCCAAAATTCGCTGATGCCTCCCTGAGCACGAACCTGCACCGGAAGTGGTCGACGAGCGACACGCGGCGGCCGCTCGCCGGAAAGACCATCGCACCGCGGTTCGTGATCATTTGCAGCTTGAACGGCGAGCTCCGCGTCAGTGTCTCCAGATCTGCCGCCAGTTTCGCAGGATCGAGGTCCGACTCGATATAAATGTCGAGCCCCCTCAGGCGCCGACTCTTCGCGGGGACCACGTTGACTCCGAGCTGCGGCGACGGCAGCTCTACCTTCTTGTACTCCTTGGGCGCGCTGACCTTCGAGCGCTTCCCAAGGTTGCCGATCACGGCGTTCGTGAATTCCGTCGTCGTTGCCGGCTCGTCCACGCCCAGCATATCGCTTGTACGCATTCCGCTCTCGAGCGTCACGAGCACCGCCTGTTCGACGTCGTTCGCCGCTTTGCCTTCGCCGATCTGCCGCAGCATCATCGCTGCGCTCAGGATGAGCGCCGTCGGGTTCGCCTTGTTCTTTCCGGCGATATCGGGCGCGGAGCCGTGCACCGCCTCGAATATGGAGACGTCGTTGCCGATGTTCGCCGAGGGTGCGAAGCCGAGACCACCGGTGAGACCAGAGGTGAGATCGCTCAGGATGTCGCCGTTCATGTTGGTCGTGACGATGACATCGAACTGCTCGGGACGCATGGCGAGCTGGTGCGCGCAGTTGTCAATCAGGATGTGCCGGGATTCGATGGAGGGATATTTCGGAGCGAACTCCTCGAACGTGTGCTGAAGCAGCCCCTCGGTGAGCTTCATGATGTTTGCCTTGGTCGCGCAGTGAACGCGCTTGCGTCCCTCGGCGATCGCGAACGCGAAAGCGAGCTTGACGATCTTCTCGCATCCTTCGCGCGAGATCAACTTGAGGCTCTCGGCCACGCCCGGCGTCTGCATGTACTCGATGCCGGCGTAGAGATCCTCGATGTTCTCGCGGACGATCACGATGTCGAGCCTCCGTCCGGTGAAGGCCGTTTGAACCCCGGGGAGCTCTCGAACCGGGCGGATGTTGCCATACGTCTCGAAGAGGGTGCGGAGGGTGACGTTGGCGCTTCTGCTGCCATAGCCGATTGGGGTCTCGAGAGGCCCCTTGAGCACGACGCGAGTGCGCTCGATCGACTCGATCGTTTCCTTGGGGATTCCGGTGACGACTCCCTTCTGGAAGGCGCGCGCGCCGGCCTCACATTTCTCGAACTCGACGGAGGCGCCGATAGCCTTTATGATCTCGAGGGCTGATTCAACGACCTCGGGGCCGATACCATCGCCTGGAAGGACGGTTATCTTTCGTTTCGCAGGTGTCATCGGAGGAAGTTAATCCCTCTGGGCAGTCGTTACACTGCGCGCGTAGCTCAGTTGGATAGAGCGTCGGCCTCCGGAGCCGAAGGTCGTGGGTTCGAGTCCCGCCGCGCGCACTCTCTCGTTTCTTCCCGTTTGCGGATTCGGGATCGCTGCGCACGGTCAGTCGGAAGGACGTCCCCTTCGGCGCTACGCTGAGGATGCTGCGCCTCGACCCAAACCGAGATACAAGGGCAACGCGCGCGCAGAGACGGTGCGAGAGAGCCAGCCGACAGCGCAAAGCTACACGTTCTTAAGGGCCTGACCGACCTGAGTCAGCGACTGACGCGCGTCCCCGAACAGCATCCGCGCGTTCTCGTGATAGAATAGCGCGTTGTCGATTCCCGCAAAGCCGTGTCCCATGCTGCGCTTGAGGATGATGATGTTGCGGGCGCGATCCACATCCAGAATCGGCATTCCGTAAATCGGACTCGACGGATCGTCGCGCGCGGCCGGGTTTACGACATCGTTTGCGCCCACGACTAGTACGACGTCTGTCTGTGGGAATTCGCCGTTCACCTGATCCATCTCGAGCAGCTGGTCATACGGCACGTTCGCCTCCGCCAGCAGCACATTCATGTGCCCGGGCATGCGACCCGCGACCGGATGAATGGCGTACTTCACGTCGACGCCTCGCTTCTCCAGATCCGTGGCAAGCTCCCTGACGGTGTGCTGCGCCTCCGCGACCGCGAGGCCGTATCCCGGCACGATCACCACGCTCCTGGCGTAGGCGAGAGCGATCGCCGTGTCCTCGGCCGTCGTCTGCCGAACCGTGCGCACGACCGCGCTGGCGGTGGCTGTGGCATCACTGGCCCCCGCGCCGAACGCGCCGAACAGGACATTGCCAACAGATCGATTCATCGCCCTGCTCATGAGCAGGGTGAGTAGTGTGCCGGACGCCCCAACGAGAACTCCCGCCACCACCAGCATCTGATTGTGCAGGACAAATCCCGTGAGAGCGGCGGCAAGTCCGGTGAGCGAATTCAGGATCGAGATCACCACCGGCATGTCTCCGCCTCCGATCGGGAGCACGAACATGGCGCCGAGCACCAGCGCGGCGACGAAGAGCATCCAGAGCGCGGGAGAGCCGCCTCCGCCGACTACGACGAACCCGCCGAGCCCGAGGACGGAAAGCAGAATGAGCGCGTTGATCAGCCGTTGAAGCGGAAACTGGAGCGGTCTACCCGGAAGAATCTCCTGAAGCTTTCCAAAGGCGACGATGCTCCCCGTAAACGAGATCGCGCCGATCGCGGTGCCGAGCACGATCGAAGTCGATTCGCCGGCGCCGATTGACTCGCCGAGACGGGACAGCCGCAAAAACTCGGCGACCGACACCAGCGCCGCCGTACCTCCACCCATACCGTTGAAGAGCGCGACCATCTGCGGCATCGCGGTCATCTGAACGGTTCTGGCGAAGTACACGCCGATCGCCGCGCCAATCAGAGTTCCAATGGCGATCGTCCAGAAAGACACGATCTGGCGATCCAGCAGCGTAACGCCGAGCGCCACCGTCATTCCGATTGCGGCGAGGCGATTGCCGGCCCGCGCCGTCGCGGGCGAGCTCAGTTGCTTGAGGCCGAAAATGAAGAGTATCGCGGCGACGATGTAGCTGAGCGCGATCACCGATTCGCGGACATCAAGCATTCTTCTTCTCGGCCTCCGCCTTTGTCGCGACCGTCTCGCGCTTCTTGAACATCTCGAGCATCCGGTCGGTCACGAAGAACCCGCCAAAGACATTCGCTGCGCCGAACACGACGGCGATGAATCCCAACACATGAAGAAGCGGCGTGTCCGCGGAGCCGGCGACGAGGAACGCGCCGAGCACCACGATGCCGTGGATGGCGTTCGTCCCCGACATCAGCGGCGTGTGCAGCACCGAGGGAACGCGACTGATCACCTCGAAGCCGACGAAGATAGCCATGATGAACACGTAGATGCCGAGGACCAGCTCCGGACTCACTTGGCGGACTCCACAGTGGATTGTTTGAGAGGCGGCAGGCCCAGCCGCAGGCGCGTCGGCTCGTGCCGGACCTCGCCATTGGCGGTAACGACTACGGCGTCAATGATGTCGTCGCCGAAATTGAGATTGAGCGCGCCTTTCG
>DASWBC010000003.1:0-3727 GCA_036390815.1 Gemmatimonadaceae bacterium | reverse complement strand
ACCAAAACCGGGAGCTTGAGGCGCGTGGCGAGAAAGCCCATGACCAGCGCGAGCCCCAAGGCGGCGGCAATCGTGGTGATCAAGGACACGCTGTGAGGCACGAGTTCGGGTCTCCTTCTACTGGGAGCTTGAGGCAACCGTCGCAGCGGCCGCGCCCTTAGAGCAGTCGCGTGCCGGCGCGCGTCGGTCGGACGTAGAGGATATCAGTTCGCGCCGATCCTTCGACTCCGGGGCGCCCCCTACGCTCAGGACGAACGGGATATGGCATGAGCCCACAGAGTCGAAGCGGCGTCGATGGGCAGTACCAACAACCTTTCCTCAACCTCCTACCCGCGACAGAACCTCCGCACTCGATCGGCGAGGAGCCGGGTGATGTGCCGTTTCGCCGCCCCCACGACAGATCCCGTCTGGCGCACCTTATCTTCATCCACGCTCGCGACAAACTCCGAGATCTCCTGGTTCACCCTCTCCGGAGCCTCGAGTGGGAGCATGTGTCCAGCCCCATCTACCACATGGAGCTGCGCGCCTGGGATGAGGCCGGTCAGCTTCTCGGATAGTCGCAGTGGCGTGACGATGTCCGAGGTGCCGCAGAGGATGAGGGTCGGAATGCGAAGATCTTGTGCCGCGTTCTCCAGGTTCATCGCTTCAGCCGCCGCCATGTCCTTCCTGATGGTTTCGGGGCGGCAGTTGCGAAGATCCCTGAGCGCCAGCTGAACGGCGGTTTTGTTTGCGCCCAGTGCGAACAGGAAGCTCCTCGCCGTCGAGGAGAAGAGCATCCGACCGAAGGGCGCTGGCAGTGAGCCGAGCAGTGCCTTGAAGGTGCCGCCGCTCTGAGGAGTCTTGGCGCAGCTCGAGATCAAGACGAGGCCTTTCACCAGCTCCGGGCGACGTGCTGCCAGCGCGAGAGCCACGCTGCCCCCGAGCGAATGACCCGCGACAAATACCGGGCCGATGCCAAGCATCGTAAGCAAGCTACACGCAGCGTCGGTGTAGCTCTCTATGGAACCCTCAGCGATCGGATCCGAAGCACCGTGCCCAGGAAGATCCATTGCGAGCACCTGGTGGCTGGGGCTCAGTCCTTGGATCTGCAGGGCCCAGGATCGCGCGCTCATCCCCGCGCCGTGAATCAGCAAGATGGTTTTGGCAGCGCCGCGTCGCGGCTTGCGCGCTGCGAGGAAGGAGATCTTGCTTTCTCTCTCGCCGACGTGCCTGCGTCGGCCATTCGCCGTGTACAGCCCGCCTAGTCGGGTCAGCTTTCTGAGCATTCTGTTGTGAGGGTGCTGTTTATATGCGATGCAGTATCACACACCTAAAGTAATAATATCATCTTGACCAGGAACTAGTTTAGAGATTCTGCGTTGCAGCAAGACCAGCTGTTGGATAGCTCGGAAGATGATTGGTTCTGACGCTGCCTAGTTTTAGTCCCCGACGGGGAGTCGGGGCGGGGATGCTAGAGCTGATCGGTTACCAAGACCCGGCCTTTGGCACCGAGCACGGTCTCGCCATCCTGGTTTCTGATCCGGCCGCGGAGGTCGACGACCTCGCCTCTGAGCTTCTCGTTCGCTGTGACCTTGACGACCAGCCATTCGAGGCGAACGGTGTCGTTCGCGTACACGGGACGCCGGAATCGCACCCAGAACTCGAGGCCCACTACCGCGCCCTTCTTCGAGAAGTGGGACGCCGTGAGCGCGAGTAGCAATGCCGTGGTGTGGGTGCCGCTTGCAATCACGCGGCCGTAGCGCGTCCCAGCCGCGAATTCGGCGTCGTGGTGAACCGGGTTGTCGTCACCGACCGAATGGGCGAAGGCGCCCACGATCTCGGGCGTGAGCTTCACCTCGGAGGAGAAGCGCTCTCTCGGATAAGCCCTCACGAACTACCTCCTTCATTACGGCCGGCTTAGGCGCTCTGCGACTCCGCCGCACGTGCACGAGCCAATACCTCCACTGAGTCTCCCGGCCGCAACTCGCCGGGCTCCACGACCCGCATGTAGATCCCACGCAGATTGCGGTGCCGCAGCGCGTTCATCGACACGAACCGCAGCGCGTCCGGCCCAAATCGCGCTTGGAACTTCTTGCACCCGTTGTGAGGAAACGGCGTGACCTCGAGGAGCGCGCCCCCGACTCGCAGACGCGTCCCCGCCGGCAGGTTCGACGTGGACAGGTCCAGGTCCAGGACGAGGTTGTCGCCAAACAGTGTGAGCGGCTGACCATTCGCAATCAACTTCGCGACATTGGTTTGCATCACCGCGATCTGCATGTCCGGATCTCTTTGCGGACGTCGGGCCCAAGCGTCCCCCGTAACCCCGGCATCGGCCGAGACCTCGACCCGATCCAGAACCTCCCGCCGCCCGCCCGCAACCCGCCTGACGATCAAAGCGACCCGCCCCTTGTCCGTCGGCAAGAGGGACAGCTCGTGGAGCTCTCGTTCCAGATCGCTGAGCGACAAGAAGCGCGCGGGATCTCCAACGGAGTCCGAATCCACAATCGTCTCTTTGATCGTCAGCACTTCTGCACCCTCCCGGTTACGCGTCCTTTCCTCATAGCTTACTCGATGATCTGATCCGCGCGCTGAAGCAGTGATTCTGGAATCTTCACGCGGAGCGCTAAGTTCCAATCGACTTGGCTGACTGGAAGTCGACTACCCGCGCGAGGCGCGCACCATCGTCTCCAGCAGATGCTCGAGCACCTTGGCCGGGTCGTCGCACAGGCCGGTGTGAACAGGCGAGGTTTGGATCACGGTGCTGCGCGGCGCAGTGAGCCAATGAAATCGCTCTCTCTGTGATGCCTTGCCCATCGGCCCGGCTTCCACTCCGCCAGCGCAGATGACGGGTATTGTTGCGAGGTGAGCTCGGATCGTTTCGAGATCCAGCGTCGGATCCACAGCCACTAGTCGCCGCTCGTCCAGCTCGATCCGCGCCTCGAGTAAGTTCCCGGCCGGACACGACACGATCACGCCGACGTTGACGAACTCCTCGCGCTCGACCTTGGGTACGACACGAATTACGGCATAGTCATACGTGCAGTGTTCGCGCACGGATCGCCTCCACCAGAAAAGCGTGAGGTTGCTCGAGCCGGCTCAACAGGTATTCCGCATAAGCGGCCCGATGTCGGGTGCTCCCTTCGAAAGGAGAGTCTCCCATCAGCCACGCGTCCGGAATGAGC
The DNA here is from genome assembly GCA_036390815.1 of Gemmatimonadaceae bacterium. GTDB lineage: Bacteria > Gemmatimonadota > Gemmatimonadetes > Gemmatimonadales > Gemmatimonadaceae > UBA4720. The sequence continues at coordinate 566 of DASWBC010000003.1, read as the reverse complement.
CCGACGACGCTGTGAATGATCTCGGCGGTGATGAGCCGGGTCATTCTCGCATCCGCCTCTGGCAGAGAGCCGGCAAACTCGAGCAGCACGTGGTTCTTGATCATGGGGAAAGGATCCCGGCTGCGTTCGAGTACGTTGCTCCAGGCGTGGTGGAAATAGAATGCGGCCCCGTGATCGATGAGCCAGAGCCTTCGGTGCCACACCAGCATGTTCGTGTTTCGCACTGTGCGGTCGACGTTGGTCGCGTAGGCATCGAACCAGACGACGGAGGAGGCAAAATCCGCATCGGGTTTCCAGGCGACCGGATCAAACGTCACCGCGCCGGGCAGGTAGTCCAGCGCGAGATTGAGTCCGGCACTGGCCCGGATCAGCTCTTGTATCTCCGGGTCGGGCTCGGTGCGGGCGAGCTCGGGGTCGAGCTCGACGAACACGATCTCGGGCACCGGTAAGCTTGCTGCACGGGCGATTTCGCCCGCGACCAGTTCGGCGATCAGGGCCTTGGGCCCCTGACCCGCCCCGCGGAACTTGAGCACATACGTCCCGTCATCGTCTGCCTCGACGATGGC
>DASWBC010000002.1:0-3990 GCA_036390815.1 Gemmatimonadaceae bacterium | reverse complement strand
ACTCGGCCTCCAAAGCGGCGGTTTCGTATTCGACATTGCTCGAACCTTCGGTGGCCTTCCGGCCGAGGGCGGCCAAGCCCCCGTTTACGTCTCGCTCCGATACCTGTTTTGATCTGGCGCAAGCGGCCGGTGGGCGTCAGTCGCGCCCCCGGCGCACAGTCAGCAATCCTTGACGGAGACTCGAAGGCGCAGCGATGAAAATCCTGTACGCCCTGCTGGTGTTGGTTCCGATTGCGATCATTGCGAGAATCACGGGGGCGCCTTCGATCGCGGTTTTCATTCTGAGCGCGCTCGCCATCATCCCGCTCTCGGGTGTTCTGGGCGCCGCGACGGAGGCAGTGGCGGAGCACACCAGTCCCGCGATTGGCGGCGTGCTGAGCGCGACCATGGGAAACCTGGCCGAGCTGATCATCGCCGGGGTGGCGCTCCGGGCGGGCCTGATCGACCTGGTGAAGGCGTCGATCACCGGGTCCATTTTGGGCAACCTTCTCCTCGTACTCGGGATCGCGCTCTTCGCCGGCGGTCTCAAATTCAAGGTGCAGAAGTTCAACCCGAACCTGGCGGGCGCGAGCTCGACGGTGCTCCTCATCGCCGTGTTCGGGCTGGTGGTACCCGCGCTCTTCCATCAGCTGCATCCGGATCCGGAGAGAGCGGCAACAGTACGAATGTCCCACTATGTGGCAGGGCTCCTGATCGCGGGCTACATCGCTTGGCTGGCCTTTTCGCTCTGGACACACTCCTCCCACTTCAGGAGTGACCACGGTCCGGGCGTGACTGTAGCCCCAAAATGGTCGTCTAAGAAGGCAATGGGGATCCTGCTAACCGCTGCCGTGGCAATCGGCGTGGTGGCGGAGGTCCTCGTTTCGGCTACAGAGGAGGCGGTGAAGGTGATGGGCCTGTCCGAGTTCTTCGTCGGGCTGATCGTCATACCGATCATCGGCAATGCGGCCGAAAACAGCTCGGCAATCATCATGGCGATGCGGAACCGCATGGATCTCGCGCTCAACATCGCCATTGGCTCCAGCATCCAGGTGGCGCTGCTGATAGCGCCGTTGTTGGTTCTTCTTGGAATGGTGTTCCACCAGCCGATGGATCTCGCTTTCACCACGATGGAGGTGGCGAGCATCGCATTGGCTGTTTTGGTAACGTCCTCCGTGATCAGGGACGCTGAAACGAACTGGCTCGAGGGAGCGTTGCTTCTTCTTGCGTACGCCGTGCTCGGAGTTGCGTTCTTTTTCTTCTGACAGACCAGAATCATCGTCCACCCCGACAGCCAAAGATTGCAGCAGCCAAACGCGATACACTTCTCACCTGACGGTGCTTCTCTCCCCGCGCATATCCGCGCCTGGATCGATGCGCAGCAGGCTTCGATCGTCACTCTCAGCTCGGCTGACGAGCTAATGTCGATCGGCCTGCGCGCGCGTCCGCGCTTCGTCGTGTTCGACGCGCGAAAAAAGGCGGGACCGGCGCTCACCGCCGTTCACCGGTTGAAGAAGGATTCCTACACTGCAGTCGTGCCCTGCGCGGTTCTGGTTGGCAAACAGAGCGAGGAGCTTTCAGCGGCGTTCGACGCCGGCGCCGACGAAGTCATTCGCGAGGGAATGCAGGCACCGGAAGCAGTCCGACGCCTGACGGCAATGCTTATCCGGTCTGAGCGCGACCTGATCGTTCACCCGTCGACTCGTCTCGCGGGGACCTCCGCGATTGAATCCGAAATAGGCCGGCGCCTCGCTCTTGGCGAAGCGTTCGCCGTCTGCTACGCCGACCTCGATCACTTCAAGGAATTCAACGATCGCTATAGCTACAACGAGGGCGATCGAGTGATCCGGATTCTCGCCAAGCTCCTCCACGACGTCGTCAAGGGAACGTGCGGGGAAGACGGATTCATCGGGCATATCGGCGGCGACGACTTCATCTTCGTCATACCTTACAACTCGATTCCGTCGGTGTGCGGCGAGATCGTCGCAACTTTCGACCTTCTCGCTCCTTACCAGTATTCGGAGCAGGACCGTCGCGCCGGCTACTTTTTCGGGAAGGACCGGAGAGGACATCTCGATCGGGTTCCGCTGATGACATTGTCGATCGGAGTGGTCACCAATCTCCGGAGAACATTGACCTCCGCCCGCCAGGCGAGCCAACTTGCGACCGAAATGAAAACGTACGCCAAGAGCCTTCCTGGCTCAGTTTATACTGTTGATAGACGTAGCGATGAGCGCGTGACGCCGCAGGAGCCGCTGCCGGCAATTCGCGATGTACGCACGATCGGAGAGAGTGAATGAACGTCAGCTGCCCGGATTGTCGCTCCATCTTCCGAGTGGATCCTGCCAAGGTTCCTGCCTCGGGTGTGCGCGCGCGGTGCTCGGTGTGCAGCGGCGTCATTTCCATTCCCGCACCGACCGGCCAGGTAACGCCCGCGGGCGGCGGCGGCCGCACGCCAGCTCCACCCTCGGAATCGGGGTCTCAGGATCGCCCGCGCTCTGCTCCGCCTGGCCATGGCGGTTGGGATCCGCCACCGTTCGGCACCGCGTCACAGCGAGGCCCCGCCGCCGCTCCTCCTCCAGCGCAGCGTCCCGCGCCGCTTCCTCCTCAAGCCCAGCGTCCCGTCACCCCGCCTCCTGCGCAACGGACCGTCGAGACTCCGGCGGCCTCCCGCCCGAGGCCCGAATCGATCGAGCGCGCTGGCTTGACGGCGACGGCGACACCTCCATCGCCTTCGTCCGGATTGCCTGAATTCACCCCTCCAGCCCCAAAGCCTCCCGTCGGTCCGTCTGCTTCTTCTGGGGCCTCAGGTCCAACGGCGTCGCCCTTCGTTCCGTCGGGCTCGCCATCCAGACCCCCGGCGGCCCCCCGTCCACCGGCCAGGACCCCCGGTGCGTCTCCCGCAGCGGGCGATGGCGGGCCGCGACGTCCGCTCAACCCGTTTCTGTCCAAGGATCCAAATCAGCGCGCCAAGAGGCTCGCGCGCGCCCTGGTCTCGGACATCATCACCTACCATCCCGCCAAGCACGCCGAAGGGCTTCGCGACGGGACGCTCAAGCAGCTCTTTCGAGAAGAGATAAAAAAGAGCTTCGAGGAGTATATTGCGCAGGTGGGACAGCAACTGGCAGAAAGCACCACCTACTTTCAGGAAGCACTGAACGAAGTGCTGGCTGCCGGCAAGAAAATCTTCTAGGCCTCGGGGGCCCGGGTAAATGGCGGAAAGTGAACGCGGTCGCGATCTGAAGCAGAGCAGAGAGCGACTGGCCGAGTTGCGGAGGTATCTTTGACATCGACGGTAAGCGCGCCCGCCTGACCGCACTCGACGCCGAGATGGCCGACCCCGGCTTCTGGAATAACCAGGAGAAGGCCCAAGCGACGCTGCAGGAAGTGAAATCGCTGCGCAACTGGCTCGACCCATACGACAAGCTGACTGGCCGCGTCGAAAGCGCGCTCGAGCTCGATGTCCTACTGCAGGACGGCTCCGAGCCCGAGATGGAGCGAGAGCTCGACGCTGAGATCACGCGCGTCCAGGACGATGTCGAATCGTTCCAGGTGAGATCGCTGCTTCGGGGTCCCGACGATTTTCGTTTCGCTCAGCTCGAGATCAGCGCCGGCGCCGGCGGAACGGAGGCTCAGGACTGGGCGCAGATGCTCATGCGGATGTACCTCCGCTGGGCCGAACGGCGTGGCTTCGAAGTCAGCGTCCTGGACGAGAGCGAGGGCGAAGAAGCGGGGATCAAGGGTGCAGTGCTCGAGATCCGCGGACCGTACGCATACGGATTCCTCCGGCCGGAGACGGGAGTGCACCGCCTCGTTCGAATCTCACCGTTCGATGCGAATGCGCGTCGCCATACAAGTTTCGCGTCGGTGTTCGTCTACCCGGTGGTGAATGAGGAGATCAACATCGAGATTCGCGACGAGGATCTGCGGATCGACGTCTACCGCGCGTCGGGCGCCGGCGGCCAGCACGTGAACAAGACGAGCTCCGCGGTCCGCATCACACACCTCCCG
>DASWBC010000001.1:0-2943 GCA_036390815.1 Gemmatimonadaceae bacterium | reverse complement strand
CTGTTGCGTTAGCTGCGCGCCGCGCCTGCTCGCGTCGCTAATGGACTGTGCGTCGGCGCGAAGCGCGCTGCCCGGATCGAGGTCGAGCAGCAGCATTTCCGCCGAGCTGGATATTACGGTGAGGATGTTGTTGAAATCGTGAGCGATGCCACCCGCCATCTGACCCAGCGTGTCCAGCTTCTGAAACTGCTGGAGCTGCTGCTCGAGTTGGTGCTGAGTGGTCAGGTCGATGATGCTTCCTCGCACCAGTCGCTTTCCTTTTGCAGGTAAGCGGACCAGCCGCACCTCGCACCGGATCTCCGCCTCGGAGTCCGAGCAGTGGATCCATTCGAATACCGGAATCTCGCCATCGAGTGCTCGGCGAATGTATTCGTGCGCCGCTTCACTCGATGTGCGTCCATCGGGCTGCGTCGCTGGACTCATTTCGATGGGTTCTCGCCTAAGAAGCTCATGGCGAGTAAGCCCGAACAACAGGCAGGCATTCGCGTTGACATCGACGAATCGGAACGCGTCAACATCCAGAACCACGATGGCTTCCGGCGCATTCTCGACGAGCGTGCGATAACGGGCTTCGCTGTCTCGCAGCGCCAGCTCGGCGTGCTTTTGACTGGTGACGTCGCGAGCGATAACTGTAGCGGCCACGATTCGTCCGCCGATGACAATCGGGCCCACGTGCGCCGCAAACCAGCAGATTCTGCCATCGTCGCCAAGCATCGGAATCTCGTGAATCCGGGACTCGCCTCCCGCGAAAACCTCATCCAGCGCTCGCCGCAGCACGGTCCGAGATGCGGGAACCAGGAACTCGAACACGTTCTTGCCAACGACATCGCTCGGGGTCCGTCCGGATGGAGTCCTGTTTATGTGCAGGATGCTTCCATCGAACGACAGCTGCACCAAAATGTCCGGAATCCCCTCCGCGAATAGCTGCCACAAATTGTCCAACCTTTGCTCCGGTATAAATGCTGACGGATGCTACTGAGGCTCGGGTATCCCTTACCAATGCTTTGTCTTGCCTCGAGGTATGCGGAACGGGCATGGCACAAATCCGTGCGCGCGTGCATGTTAGAAATCCCGATTCGGGTCGTATCATGGAGTTGCGGCACGTCAGGTATTTCTCCGCAACACTCGAGGCCGGCAGCGTCGTCGCCGCCGCGGCACAACTGCGGGTTGCCCAGCCGGCGTTGTCCCGACAGATCAAGGATCTCGAGGACGAGCTGGGCGTTCAGCTATTCTCGCGGGAACGAACCGGCGTCCGCCCCACCGCGGCCGGACTCATCTTCAGCGAAGGGGCGCGGCGCCTAACGGATCGGCTCGAGCAGGCGATAGTCGGCGTGCGTCAGGCGCATGAAGGCCAATTGGGGATTTGCCGGATCGCCGTCGGCCATGTGCCGTTGTTCGGGACCTTCTTTGGCAATGCCCTGGCCGAGGTTCGCGCGCAGCTCCCGGGAATTCGCCTCGATGTCCGCGAGTCGTTCGGCCAGACCCCTTTTCGGGCGCTGCGAGCAGACGAAATCGACATCGCCGTGAGTGCAAGCCCACATTCGCGCGAGCGAGGGATACGGTGGGAGACTCTTTATGAAGACCCCGTTGAATATGCGATCCTGCCCGCGGCCCATCCGCTTGCCGGATTGGAGACGGTCGACCCTGAACAGCTGCGTGACGACAACCTCTTGCTGCTCGAGCCATCAGTAGCACCGCACATCATGGAACCGCTCGTCGTGGATTTGAAACGGCTGGGCCTGGCCCCTCAGCAGTATCAGCCGAACATGATGTCGCTCTATACGCTGGTAGCGGCGGGACGTGGCTGGACGCTTGGAACGCGCACACGGCGGGAGCGGCCGATTGCCGGAACATCGACCGTCAGGTTGCGTGGATTCCAACACTCATTGACCGTAGCGTTGTCCTGGCGGTCCGATGAATCGGCGCCTGTCGTGAAAAACGTCATCAACGCGCTACGAAACGTAAGGGACACGGCAGCGGACACTAAAGCGACAGAGCTTGCTCCTCGCGCGATTGATGCCGGGCAAACGATTCCCGCCATGCTGGAGCTCCGCCATCTGCGCGCGTTCGTGACTGCCGCTGAAGAAGGAAGTCTCAGTCGCGCGGCAGAACGCCTGGAGCTAACGCAATCAGCCGTATCCAGACAGATCCAGGAGCTCGAGCGGATCACAGGAGGGGCGCTGCTCAGGCGCGCGGCGCGCGGCGTGGCAACCACCGGGGCCGGAGAAATTTTCCAGCGCGAGGCCGCGACAGTTCTCGCGGTTGCTCAAGAGGCTGTGGCGCGCACGCGTTACTCGGCGCGCGGCGTACGCGGACGCTGCGTCATCGGCGTGGTGCCGACGGCGATGGCACCAGCGCTTGCGCCGGCACTATTGCAAAAGCTGTCATCGCGGCTTCCCGATCTCGACTTTGCCATTGAGGAGATGTCGAGCGTCCTTCAGGCGCGGGCGCTAACGGAAGGTGCGATCGACATTGGCGTCGCGCACGGATTCCCAGGGCTGATCGATGCGCCGGGCATCGTCGGCACTCCCATGGCCGATGACACGCTCGAGTGCGCGCTCGTCGCGCGCTCGCACAGGCTCGCCTCTCGATCTTCGGTGACAACGGCTGATCTTGCGGACGAGCCGTTCCTCTTTGTCGCGAGATCGTTTCATCCGACCCTGTACGACGCGGTGATGGAATCCTTCAAGGCCCTGGATTTTCAACCTCGCATCAATGCCACCTACGATGGGCAGCGTACTCTCTGGGCGTTGGCGGCAACGGGCGCTGGCTGGACAACCGGAACCAGGAATCAGTGCGCCTCGCCGCCCGAAGGTCTGGTTGCGCTGAAAATCGAAGGATTTGAAATCCCGTGGGGGTTGAAACTCCTCTGGCGCCGCGACGAGGCGGAGGAATGGCTACGCGGCGTGATCGATGCGCTTCAGTCGATCGTCAGCGAATCGC